>JAGYOI010000186.1 GCA_018399395.1 Prolixibacteraceae bacterium | reverse complement strand
TATATACTTCATTGGTAAAATGTTTACATAGTTATTAATTACCGAAACAAATTTAATAAAACTGAACTTGTTATTGCTATATTGTTGTGTTAGTAAAAATTCATCCTATTTTTGTATAGTAATGCTTCAAAAAAAACTAAGATTCATGAAGAAAACTAATATTTTAATCGTTTTATTATTTGCAAGCACGCTTCTGTCGGCACAAAGTTTTCGTTTAGGTTTTCAGGCGAGCCCCCATTTCAGTTGGTTAAACTCGAGCACTGGCGATGTGGTAAATGATGAGGTAAAAGCCGGAATACGATACGGCCTCGATGCTGACCTTTTTATCTCAGGGCTTCCACGATATGCCATCAATACCGGTTTATTTGTTGCCAATCATTCGTTTAAGGCACTTTATCAAACAGAAGATGAGTTTTATATCAACGGAATTTCATTTAATGACCCGGTGTCAATTACATACAAAACCAATTACCTTGAAGTGCCGCTTAATGTTAAGTTACGTTCCGATATATTTTACCGGATGACATTTTACGGACAATTTGGTTTGTCAAATCTTTTCAATATAAGTGCCTCGGCAAAATCAAGCGACAACGAGTTAAACGGGGATGCCATTAATGATGGAATAAACAACAGGCATATCAGGTTTTATAATTTGTGTATGATTATGGGTGGTGGTGTTGAATACGATGTTGGCGGAAATACAGCCGTTAATTTAGGTATTCAATATTCAAACGGGTTAACCGATGTGACCGACATAGATTATCTTGATGAAAAATCGGTTTTTAACTCCCTTCGCCTTGTTTTGGGGGTTATGTTTTAAACCGGATTGTTTATAAATATGGTGTGTAAAACAAAAAAGAAGGATAAATAATGAAGATTGCCTTAGTACAACTCAATTACCACATTGGAAATTTTAATGCTAACACCGAAAAAATAATTTCGCACATAAACAAGGCCAAAACAGAAGGGGCACACCTTGTTGTATTTTCAGAATTAGCCGTTTGTGGTTACTATCCTCACGACCTTCTTGAACGTAAAGAGTTCATCGATAATACCCAGAAAGCTGTCGGGGATATTGTTAATGCTTCAACCGGCATTGCTGTTGTAATTGGGGCACCCACGGTTAACACCAGCAAAAGGGGCAAGCGGCTTTATAATTCAGCTTTGTTTATCAACAACCAAAAAATTGAGAAAACCATACACAAAACGCTGTTACCCACATACGATATCTTCGACGAATACCGCCATTTTGAGCCTAATAAGTCGTTCGATGTGGTTGAATTCATGGACAAGAAACTGGCCATTACAATTTGTGAAGACCTTTGGGATAATCAACCTACAAACAATAGTTTTACCCAAAGCAAGCTTTATATAACTTCACCACTTGAAGAATTAAGCAAGTTAAATCCTGACCTGGTCATCAATATTGCCGCCTCGCCATTTTCATTTGATCAGGAAGGCACTCGTAAATCAACACTGGTACGTAATGCTATTGAATATTCATTACCGCTGGTGTATGTTAACCAAACAGGGGCTCAAACTGAAATCATATTTGACGGGGGCTCAATGTTTATAAGCCATACCGGTGAGGTTATGCATGAAATGGCTTATTTTAAAGAAGATTTTCGTGTTATTGATACTGAGGCCTCTCAAAAAAAGGAGGTTCAAACGAACCAACCCGCTATTGCTAAAATTAACGATGCGTTGGTGCTTGGAATCAGGGATTACTTCAACAAGATGGGATTTAAAACGGCCACGCTGGGCTTGTCGGGTGGCATTGATTCGGCTGTTGTTGCGGTACTTGCCGCTGAAGCTTTGGGCAGCCAAAATGTGCGTGTACTCTTAATGCCTTCAAAGTACTCTTCAGAACATAGTATCACTGATGCTGTCGAACTGGCCGAAAATCTTGGCATACAGTACGAAACCGTGAACATTCAGCCTATTGTTGATTCTTTTGAAAATGCATTGTCACCAATCTTCGACGGAACTAAAACCGATGTTACCGAAGAAAATATCCAGGCACGCGCCCGTGGTGTACTGGTCATGGCTTTGTCAAATAAATTTGGAAACATTCTTCTTAACACTTCCAATAAAAGTGAATGCGCCGTAGGGTATGGCACCTTGTACGGAGATATGAACGGAGGCCTTTCAGTACTGGGCGATGTATATAAAACCGATGTATTTAACCTGTCACGCTATATAAACCGTGATCGTGAAATTATTCCTGAGAACATTATTGTAAAACCGCCTTCGGCAGAATTACGCCCCGATCAGAAAGATTCCGATTCGTTGCCCGATTACGACATACTCGATGATATCCTTTATCGCTATATCGAGCAAAACCAGTCGCCCGGGGAAATTATCAGCGCCGGATTTGATGCAG
Organism: Prolixibacteraceae bacterium; assembly: GCA_018399395.1. Classification (GTDB taxonomy): domain Bacteria; phylum Bacteroidota; class Bacteroidia; order Bacteroidales; family Prolixibacteraceae; genus Roseimarinus. The sequence goes on along the minus strand of JAGYOI010000186.1, from coordinate 1,890 downwards.
AAACGGTAAGGCAGGCAGCCCATATGGTAAACATCAATGAATATAAGCGTTTTCAAACCCCGCCAATTTTGCGCATTTCGTCAAAAGCATTTGGCTTTGGCCGCAAAATGCCATTGGTGGCTAAGTATAATGGCTAACGCTTTACAGCTAATTTCTCACCAATTACCCCTATTTTTAGCTTCCATTTGCATTTATTTAATTGGTTGTAACCATTTTTGTTTTCTTTTTTGCCTTTTTTCAGCTTAAAAAATTTTTTTAAAGGGTATCTTATAAAAGAAAAAAGTTAACTTTGATGCTGCACAACATAAATTTTGGTAGTTATGCTTAATGCTGAAACGGGGTTAAGTTCATTGCAAGAACCGCGAAAATCTATTTTTAAATATCTTACCGAAGAAGAAAAAGTTGAATTAGAGAGCCACCTTACAAGAGTACAGGTAAAGCGCAACGATTTAATTTTTAAAGAAGGAGACCGTCCGCAGGGTTTTATTACACTTGAGGCCGGAAAGGTTAAGATTTTCAAAGAAGGGGTAGGCGGTCGTGAACAAATATTACGAATGATTAAGCCAGGCGGCTTTGTCAGTTATCGTGCATTGCTGGCCGGGGAGCCTCACATTGCATCGGCAGTTGCTCTCGAAGATTCTGTGATTTGTTTAATCGAAACAGAATATTTCTTCAGCAATTTACTTAAAAACAGCGCCCTCACCTTACGCTTGCTAAGTAAGCTTGCTAAGGAACTTGGGTTTTCAAACTCCCGTACCGTAACGCTAACACAAAAACATATCCGCGGGCGGCTTGCCGAATCGGTTATCTTGCTTATTCAGAAGTACGGCGTTGAACCTGACGGAACAACAATTAAAGCATATTTGTCGCGAGAAGATTTAGCAAACCTTTCTAACATGACTACTTCAAATGCGATCCGCACCCTTTCAAGTTTTGTAAACGAGAAAATTCTTGCTATCGACGGACGAAAAGTAAAGGTTCTTGATATTGATAAGCTTGAGCATATTAGTAAAATGGGGTAAACGCTTCAATCATTTTTTCATCGATATACCATTTATGCAAAACCGAATGCAAATATGGCTTCAGGCTTTCAGGCTGCGCACACTACCGTTGGCATTGGCCAATGCCGTTATGGGAAGTTTACTGGCCATGTCGCATGGTGCTTTTCGTTGGCCGGTATTTGTCCTTACCATGCTTACCATCACATTCCTACAAGTACTATCGAACCTGGCCAACGACTATGGCGATGCTGTATCGGGAAAAGACACCGATAAACGTGTGGGACCCAAACGGGTTACCGTTTCGGGCATGGTAACCCGCTCCGAAATGAAACGAATGATTATTGTTTTTGTGTCCTTATCAGTTGTTTCAGGTTCATTGTTAATTTATTTTGGGTTGAACGGGCTCGATTGGGGCAAAACCCTGTTGTTCTTTGCTCTTGGGGCAGCAGCAATTATTGCAGCCATAAAATATACCGTTGGCCGTAATCCATACGGTTATAAAGGCTTTGGCGATATTTTTGTTTTTATCTTTTTTGGTTTGGTTGGTGTACTTGGCACTTATTTTTTACATACGCACTGGTTCGAACCCCGATTGCTTTACCCGGCTGCTGTTATTGGGTTGTTTAGTACCGGGGTGCTTAACATCAATAACCTGCGCGACATTGAGACCGATAAAGAAACAGGCAAAAACACACTGGCCGTACAATACGGGCTAAAGTTTGCACAACGCTACCATGTACTGCTTGTTTCGGTAGGATGGATATTGGGCATCATTTATACAAGTGTTTCATTCTATAGTTGGTGGCAATTTATTTACCTGCTAACACTGCCACTATTTATACGCAATATTCTTCGCATTTACAGGCATAAAACGCCAGATGAATTAAAT
>JAGYOI010000185.1 GCA_018399395.1 Prolixibacteraceae bacterium | reverse complement strand
ACGTGCCACTTCTATCGTTTGGTCTATATCCTCGTTGCTGTGTGCAATGGAAACAAAACCGGCTTCGTATTGCGATGGAGCAAGGTAAATACCATTATTTAACGCACTCATGAAATATTTGTTGAAATGTGCCATGTTGCAATTGCTGACATCGGCAAATGAGTTGACTGTTTCATCGTTGCTGAAAAATAAGGTAAACATAGAACCTACACGGTTGATTACCCCGGGAATGCCCGTTTCGTTAAGTGCATCCTGCAAGCCTTTTTCCAGTCGTGCCGATTTTTCTTCCAGCTTTTGGTAAAAGCCTTCGGTTTCGTCAAGGATTCTTAAGGTTGTAAGTCCGGCAGCCATGGCCAGTGGGTTGCCCGATAGTGTCCCGGCCTGGTAAACAGGGCCCACGGGTGCCAGTTTTTCCATGATCTCTTTTTTGCCACCAAAAGCACCAACCGGCATGCCGCCCCCGATAATTTTACCAAACGTGGTAAGGTCGGGCGTAATGCCTAATAGCTCCTGTGCCGAACCTTTCGATACCCGGAAACCGGTCATTACCTCATCAAAAATGAGTACTGAGCCGTATTGGGTACATAAATCGCGTACCCCTTGAATAAATTCTTTGCTTGGTTTTATCACCCCCATATTCCCTGTAATGGGTTCGAGGATAACAGCCGCAATGTTGTCGCTGTATTTCTCGAAAAGCTGTTTTACGGTTCCGATATCGTTGTATTGGGCATTGAGGGTGCTTTGGCCAATTCCTTTTACCACGCCCGGTGAATCGGGGGTGCCAAAGGTCAATGCACCCGAACCTGCCTTAATTAAAAAGCTGTCGTGGTGGCCGTGGTAGCAACCTTCAAATTTGATGACCAGTTCGCGGCCGGTGTAACCGCGTGCCAAACGCAGGGCGCTCATGGTTGCTTCGGTACCTGAGTTTACCATGCGTACCAGGTCGATTGATGGCACCATTTTTTTGATTTGTTGTGCCATTTCGGTTTCAATAAGTGTTGGGGCACCAAAACTGGCACCGTTGGCCGCAGCGTTGTTGATGGCCTGTACCACTTCGGGGTGGGCATGGCCCAAAATTGCTGGCCCCCAGGTGCCCACATAGTCGATGTACTCGTTGCCATCGATGTCGGTAACTTTTGAACCACTGGCACTGGCAATAAATGGTGGTGTGGCATCAACGTTTTTGTATGAACGCACCGGTGAATTCACGCCTCCGGGTATATGTTTTTGTGCTTCGGCAAACGCGAGGAGAGAAGCCCCCCTCTTATCTCCCCCGTAGGGGGGAAGATTGCTATCTACTTTGTTATGTTGTTTGTTTTCCATTTTTGATAAATTTCTATTTTTTCTGTTCAAAAATACAATTTTTTATGGCGATGACTAAATGGTTTGCCCATGATATTGATAAGGTAAATTACTAAGTGTAATAGAAAGGATTATTGGTAAATATTGTTCATGAAAACTAGTTTCCATTTATAATGGAAAATAGTTTTCATTTATAATGAAAGAAAGTTTTCATTTATAATGAAAGAAAGTTTTCATTTATAATGGAAGAAAGTTTTCATTGCAAACCGGGATAATCTGAAAAGAGAAATTTCAGGTTTGTGTGAAGCTGCAACCAAATTTGAGTTGCGGGAAGGTGTAATTGTAACTTTATCTCAAACCGATCACTTTGTTGAAGATGGTGTTGACATTAATGTGCTTCCTTTTCATGTATTTGCATTGCAAAAACGATAAGTGTTAAAGCTTTGAAATAACAGGGCAATGCATTAACTTTAGAGGAAACTATAGATTAATTAACTTTTCACGAAAGAACAATATGGAAGAATCAACAAAAGGAAAATGCCCTGTAATGCACGGAGCAAATACCGATACAAACAGTTCTGTAATGAGTTGGTGGCCAAATGCACTTAATTTGGACATCCTGCACCAGCACGATAGTAAAACAAATCCTTTAGGACAGGATTTTAACTATCGGGAAGAATTTAAAAAACTGGATTTGGAAGCCGTAAAAGACGACCTCCGGAAGTTAATGACCGACAGCCAGGACTGGTGGCCGGCCGATTGGGGACACTACGGCGGGTTGATGATACGCATGGCATGGCACAGTGCCGGTACGTACCGCATAGCCGATGGCCGTGGCGGAAGCAATACCGGCAATCAGCGTTTTGCACCTCTAAACAGCTGGCCCGATAATGTTAATTTAGACAAAGCGCGCAGACTTTTATGGCCCATAAAGAAAAAGTATGGTAACAAATTATCGTGGGCCGATTTAATGATTCTGGCCGGAAATATGGCATACGAATCTATGGGATTTAAAACCTTTGGTTATGCCGGAGGACGGGAAGATATTTGGCATCCTGAAAAAGATATTTATTGGGGCTCAGAAAAAGAATGGCTGGATAAAACCCGGTATTCCGACAAATCGGATGAAGAAACACTTGAAAACCCACTGGCGGCAGTTCAAATGGGTTTGATTTATGTAAATCCCGAAGGGGTTGACGGAAAGCCAGACCCGCTAAAAACCGCACAAGCTATGCGGGTGACTTTTAAACGCATGGCCATGAATGATGAGGAAACCGTGGCCTTGACTGCCGGAGGACATACAGTTGGAAAAACACATGGTAACGGCGATGCAACAGTTTTAGGGCCAGATCCTGAAAGCGCCCCTGTGGAAGAACAAGGTTTAGGATGGAAAAACCCTCAGGGCAAAGGTCATTCCGAAAACACCGTTAGCAGTGGTTTGGAAGGTGCATGGACAACGTACCCCGATAAGTGGAACAATACTTATTTCTACCTGCTTTTCACCTACGAGTGGGAAGTTCGGGAAAGCCCGGCCGGAGCAAAACAGTGGGAACCTGTCAACATCAAAGAGGAAGACAAACCATTTGATGCCCATGTGCCGGGTGTGCGTAAGAATCCAATGATGACCGATGCCGACATGGCTTTGAAAGTGGATCCGGAATACCGCAAAATTGCAGAGCGTTTTTATAAAGACCCAGAACATTTTGCAGAGGTGTTTGCCCGTGCATGGTTTAAATTAACCCACCGCGACCTTGGACCTAAGAGCCGCTATCTGGGACCCGATGTTCCCAAAGAAGATTTAATCTGGCAAGACCCAATCCCGGCAGTAGATTATACGCTTTCAGAACCGGAAATTGAAGAGCTAAAAGGCACATTGTTGAATTGTGGTTTGGGCCAAAGCGAACTCATCAATACGGCCTGGGACAGTGCCCGTACCTTCAGGTACTCCGACTACAGGGGCGGGGCTAATGGAGCAAGGATACGCCTTGCACCGCAAAAAGACTGGGAAGGCAATGAACCTGAACGGCTTCAGAAAGTTTTGAAAAAACTTACCGAAATACAGGCAGGTTTAGACAAAAAAGTGAGTATTGCCGATTTAATTGTTCTGGGCGGAAGTGCAGCCGTAGAAAAAGCCGCGAAGGATGCCGGAGTGGATATAAAAGTCCCTTTTGCACCCGGTAGGGGAGATGCTACCGATGAAATGACCGATGCCGAATCGTTTGAATATTTAGAACCTTTGCATGATGGTTACAGAAATTGGCAGAAAAAAGAATATGTGGTAGAACCCGAAGAAATGCTTCTTGACCGGACTCAGTTAATGGGCTTAACAGCTCCCGAAATGACAGTTCTGGTTGGAGGTATGCGTGTGTTGGGAACAAACCACGGAGGAACCAAACATGGCGTATTTACCGATAAACCAGGTGTGCTCTCAAACGATTTCTTTGTGAACCTCACCGATATGAAATATAGATGGGAACATGTAGCAGAAAACCTCTACAACATTGTTGATAAAAAGACCAAACAGACAAAATGGACAGCAACCCGGGTCGATTTGGTTTTTGGTTCTAATTCGGTGTTACGTGCTTATGCCGAGCTTTATGCACAGGACGACAATAAAGAAAAGTTTGTTAACGATTTTGTGAGCGCATGGGTTAAAGTGATGAATGCCGACCGCTTCGACTTGAATGAATAATTATTTGCCAGATAAATAAATATAATTGTAAGAAGCGGCGTCGTATTATAAGACGCCGCTTTTTCAGGTATGTCGGATCAATAATTTAGACTTTGTGTTGTGTTGGCATTTGTGGGTGAAATGTTTCATAGTTGTTCCACCACATCCTGCGAATGATAACTGATAATCATATCACTTCCGGCACGTTTTATAGATGTTAAAATTTCAAGGACAATGCGTTCTTCGTCAATCCAGCCCTTGGCGGCTGCTGCTTTTACCATCGAGAATTCACCACTTACATTGTATGCACAA
>JAGYOI010000184.1 GCA_018399395.1 Prolixibacteraceae bacterium | reverse complement strand
AACTACTCGAAGTTTATAACGATTTAGGTATAGTGGCCACTGAAAACACCATACAATCGGTTTTGCGCCTGCCCGATGCCATAAAAACCGAACACGAAGAGGTTGACGAAGAAGAATGGGCTGCCATTGTTAATTGTATAAACGATGCCCTTGAACAACACGACCGTTTCAGGCAACAGGAAGGTGCTGCGCTTCATGCCGATGTACTGGAGCAAATAAATATTATCCAGCAACTTAAAAACGAAGTGGAACCATACGAGCAAGAGCGCATTGAACGCGTAAAAGAGCGTCTAACCGATGCCCTGAAGGAACTCAAAAACAATTTACAAAACGACGAAAACCGCTTCGAGCAAGAGTTGATTTTCTATTTAGAAAAATTAGATATCAACGAAGAAAAAGTGCGGTTGGACAATCATTGCAAATATTTTCTCGAAACACTTGATGATAATGCCCCGGGTAAAAAGCTGGCCTTTATATCGCAGGAAATTGGCCGCGAAATAAACACCATGGGCTCGAAAGCCAACCATGCTGAAATACAAAAACTGGTTATACGCATGAAAGAAGCACTCGAGAAAATTAAAGAACAATCATTGAATATTTTGTAAAAATGAAGGGAAAGCTCATTATATTCTCGGCACCATCGGGCGCCGGCAAAACCACCATTGTAAAACACCTCCTGAATAAAGGCTTTAACCTTGAATTCTCGGTATCAGCTACCAGCCGTCCACCCCGCGTTAACGAGAAACATGGCAAAGACTATTACTTTCTGACAGCCAACGATTTTAAAAAGAAAATTGCCAACAACGAGTTTCTGGAGTGGGAAGAAGTGTACACCGATAAATTTTATGGCACACTAAAATCGGAAGTAGAACGAATCAGGCAGGAAGGAAAAAATGTGGTTTTTGATGTAGATGTTGTAGGAGGCTGCAACATTAAAGATTATTACGGCGATGAGGCCCTTTCGGTTTTTGTACAGCCACCATCGGTTGAAACCCTTGAAAAAAGGCTAAAAGCCCGCTCAACCGACAGTGAAGAGGTTATCAAAACCCGCGTTGAAAAAGCAAAATACGAACTTTCGTTTGCCCCCCGTTTCGACAAAATTATTGTAAACGATAAACTGGAAGAGGCACTGGAAGAGGCAGAAAAAATATTAAATGAATTTATCTAAAACTCTAAACGATAACTAATAGAGGGCATTATGGGAAATAGTGTTACAGAATAAAGTTTCACACCACTTTTGTCATCTTCATCATAATACATATAGTAACTATTCATTTGATTATAAGCATTATATAAACCAACAGACCATGTACGCCTGCCCCTGTATACATCACGCTCGATATTTAAACTGAAATCAAGCCGATGATAGGCAGGCATTCTGAAACTATTACGTGATTTAGAGTAAAAAGCTTGATCATACTTATCACCAACACTTACACTCTCAATATCAAATTGTTGTATATCTATTAAATACTTATACTGAGGCAATGAAGCTGCCTCTCCTGACATAAAAACCCAATTTGCAGCGAGTTTAACATGTTTATTTAATTCATAATCCAGCATTATTGAAACTTCATGCCTCCTGTCATAACGATAAGGAAACCATTCATTTCTATTAATTCCATTAAATTTCCTCATGTTTTTAGATAATGTATAAGCAATGCTTCCATTTATACGCCCCTTTTTTTTCTCTATTAATAGTTCTGCACCATATGCTTTTCCTTCACCGCCCCCCAACACTAAATCGTTCCACTTACTACCTGTACCATAAAAAGACAGGCCTGAGACATTCTCAACCAAATTATACAATTGCTTATAGAAAACATCTATTGTTAGTGTATATTCTTGCTTGCCCGGAAACAAATACTCACCTCCCAAACTATATTGATTAGACTTCTCAGGTAAGATATTCTTTGTAGAAGGAATCCATATGTCAGAAATCAGGGATTGTTGTGTTGAACTTACCAAATGAGTAAATTGCCCCATCCTATCGTAAGACATACCTAAAAATAAATTCCTGTTTAATTTATAATTCAACGACAACCTGGGTTCAATACTCCAATTCTTATTCCCATCAAAAAAATATGCGACCGCTCTAATACCAACATCTGCTGCCAAACCAGAGCCAATCTGATAATGATCAGAAAAATATAAAGCAATCTCAGGCGAAAAACTAACCTCACCCCCCCATATAGAATCATTAAAAGTAATATTATCCTCTTCCCAGTACGATTGATTATGCGTTGGTAAATAGCCATGTAAATTAGCCTGAAAACCAAAATCGAACGCATGTTTATTATTAAATAAATACTGATAATTAGCGGACAATATAAAATCACTAACTTTTGAACGAAAAAGCGACATTCGAGTTCCATCTCCTCCACTCAAAACTTCAACTTTTTCTTTTATATGATAACTATAATTAGAAAAACCAAGAGTATAGTTTGAAAATAATTTATTCGAATATATTTTATTCAACCGTAACGATGCAACAGTATTACCCCATGCATTATTATAAACATGTTTATATTTAGTTTCATTTATATCGTGTCCATTATCTTTATTACGCCTAAAAAACTTATCCTGTCCTTTATAAAAACTTACATAAAGACGTGTCTTATCATCTATCTTCTTATTATATTTTACATTGACATCCCACAAATTATACCCGGCATTTGATTTACCATCAGTATCGAGCAAAATGTACCCCATCAAAAAAAGATCAAATATAGTTCTCCTTCCTGCAATTAATAATGAAGAAGTATCTTTTGATATAGGAAGTTCATAGTAAAAATTACCAGTAATTGTCCCCATAGAAAAACTACCTGAAGATTCTTTCATATTGCCATCTTTCATACGCACATCCAGCACAGATGAAGATCTCCCTCCAAGCCTTGGCGGAAAACCACTTTTATACAATTTCAAATAATTAACCATATTTGGGTTAAACACTGAAATAAAACCAGCAATATGATTTGGACTATAAACAGGGACACCATCCAAAAGAACTAAATTCTGCCCCGCAGATCCACCCCGAACAAATAATCTTCCAGTCCCCTCTTTACCCGATTGCACTCCAGGTTTTAACTGCAACACACGGGCTAAATCATATTCTCCTAATAATGATGGTATTTGTGTTATCACGTCCCCTTTCATCTCACTAACACCTGGCTTATGAGAATAAGATAGAAATGAATTGTCTGCTTTTACAATAACCTCATCAATGTTCACCCCTTGCTCCAATTTAAAAATAATAGAGGTATCACCATCCATTCTTATTGTTTTCTTACATGTTTTATACCCAACATATCGACATTCGAGTTGTACAATACTATCCTCTCGTACATCTATTGAAAAAAAACCATACTCATTGGAATATACCCCAACCTTTTTATTAACATCTATAATCGTTGCATTAATAAGACATTCTCCGGTTCCTTTATCAAAAACAACACCAGAAACTGTACTCCCCATGGACTTTACAACGAGAATATTAAATAAAAAAAAGACCAATAAATAAATATAAAACGTACTATGACGTATTTTTGTTACCACATATATCATTACACTTATTAATTTAATTTACAACGACATAGTCTTGATTATATGCGACAAACACCCCATAACCATTCTTTACATTGGAATACATTTCCTGAGGCTCACCGACCAATGGCAAATAAATAATATCTTCAACTTTTTCATGGTTATTCTGAAAATAAACATGTTTCACCCATGAATTTCTATATTTATAATATGCCTGACTAACAGTACGCAACACAATCGCCTCACATCTTTCTGGTGTATCTCTCAATAGTGGAAATTTATATTCTCCACTATTAACCAAAAATTTATTCATCTTCATGTTTACAGTGTATAATCCTTTATCAATTGCAAAATCATTAAACAAATAAGTACAAAAGTTAAATTCATTTGAATTTGATGACAATATGAGAGGATCAATTATAACATCATCAGCAAAAAAACTAACCCAATAAGTTGAATCTCTTTTGTGCCATGATTGCTTTACAATAAAAAATTCATAATAATTGTCCTGTCCCTCACTTTTATTAATAGAAAAGGCATAATCAACATTTGAATTTCCATCTTCATCGATGGTTATACTCTCTTCTTTAGCACCTTCAATAATTTCGACACCTAACGGCATTGTATCACAAGCTAATGCTGTTGGGTATCCATCGGCACAAACCTTTAAGTTTACTACATCACCGGGTAGAGGATAAAGCTTAGAATAATAAATTTTATCTGAACAATTAAAATCAAGCGTATCCACCCGATCA
>JAGYOI010000183.1 GCA_018399395.1 Prolixibacteraceae bacterium | reverse complement strand
ATATACAAGGATAACCTAACAGAAACCCTTAAAAATGAAATAATTAAAATTTATGAAAATTTCCTGCAGTTTCTGGATACAGAACCGGATTATATGGAATCATTTTTAAGCAGTGTGGAAGAAAACCTTATCTATGGGTTGCTACAGGGAATCGCCGGTTTAGGATTGGCCCACCTTTTTTATTTGGAATTAAAAGAAGAATAACATTTTATATACAACCCAACATGGAACAACTCAAAGAAGACAATGCTGTTTATGTCCTGCAAAAAGCCATCAGGCAATACAGGATTAAAGTATCAAATACAAGCATCAGGGAGTATTTACTTTCACATCCCGATTACCCAAGCATGAAAAGTATTTGCGATGCCCTGAAAAAATGGGATGTAAACCATTATGCCCTGAAACAAGACATAAATGAAATCAAAGAACTGGGAATGCCCTTTATTGCTCACCTTAATGTATCGGGTGGTTTATTTGTTTTTGTCGAAAAAATAAAAGTTGATAACATATCTTACTTGTCTGAAAAAGGAAAAACAACAACTGAATCTCTGGGAAATTTTGAAAAGAAATATTCGGGAGCTTTAGTTGTAATGGAAAATGACAATGAATCGGGGGAAAAAGATTTCACAAAAAAAAGGCAAAACGAAATCCTTTATAAACTTTTGCTTCCGCTTTGTATTGTGGCAGTTGCATTATTGGTAATTTATACTGCTTATTCTAATTCTCAAATAATTAATCAGGTCCCAACTTATTTATTACTTGGATTAATATTAACAAAAACCATCGGCCTTACTGCATCCATATTTTTAGTGTTACACGAGTTTAAGGTTCATTCTGCTTTATCGGACAAACTTTGCGGATTCAGTTCGAAAACCGATTGCGATACGGTATTATCCTCCAATGCTTCGCGGATATTTGGCTGGCTGAACTGGGCCGACTCGGGGTTGATATATTTTACCGGAACCCTGATTTTTTTACTGGAGAGTTTTACCAACCCTTCTTTATGGATATTATCTCTCGTTGCTACTCTGGCTCTACCCTACCCTGTTTTTTCCATTTACTACCAATCCGTAAGGCTAAAAAAATTCTGCCCCTTTTGCCTGATTGTACAACTGGTATTTGTAGTAGAGTTTATTTTGCTGTTTCCAATTCTAAAAACTCCGGCTTTAACTCTTACTCCTGTCCTTGGGCTTGCCGCAATTCTCTTACTAATAACTGCAACCTGGCTGGTTTTTAAAGCGTATTACGACAGAAACCAGCAATACCAACGGTATTTTTCAATGTACAAATCGTTTAAACGCGATCCCGATATTTTCCTTTACCAGTTAAAAAACAATGGTTACGAAGAGTTTACCGAAAATGAAAACGGCTTGATTTTAGGAAATCCAAACGCACCCGTTACCGTTACAGCTTTTTTGAGTTTATATTGTAATCCCTGTGCCTCTGCATTTAAAAAATTAAGGCAGGTGATCAACGATAATCCTGAAATAAAAATCAATGCAATATTTTCTGTTTACCCCGATGCCGATACGCAAAAACTGATAAACACCCTGTATTATATTTATGAAAATGAAGGAAATAAAAAAGCACTTAATTTTATAAGTACATGGTATGAAACGCCTAAATCCCTACAGAAACAACTATACGAAAATGTTGATATTCCTGAAGAATACAAAGTTGTAGAAAAGATTGGTGAAAAAAACGCTGAATTATTTAAAAAGTATGAAATACCCGGAACCCCAACCATTTACCTTGCCGGGTACAAATATCCACGGCAATACGATTACGATGAAATTGAAAACTATATAAGTAATATAAAAGAATTAATTATGGAAGGGATGCCCGTTTTATAACCGAAATAGGCAGGAAGCCTGCGTTTTTGGAATAGCCGCTTCCTGCCTGCACCTTCCCCTAAAACAGGAGGAATGAACGGCAAAGATAATACAAATCCGGCAAAGGTTGCCTGCCTTGCTATGAAACGGTATGTTGCCTCAAAACAAAAGAAGTTACGAACTAAAAATTTAACAAAATGAAAAAGTTAAATAAATTATCAATTAATCCTGAAAAAGTGATTAAAAATGATGAGCTTACTAATTTAAGAGGTGGGTATGAAACACATCCTTGCGAATATTATGGAGGAGCAATCAGCAAAAAAGGGCGGATTTGTTATGGCACAGGCAGGTTCAGCGTAACAGATTTTAACTCGGCAATAAAAAAATAATAACCCAAAACAATGAAGCAGTATTTCTCCATATTGCCCCTTATCCTAACTGCATCCCTTGTAATTGCACAAGGCAATAAAACCACACCCCCGGTAGTTTACGAAAAAATTTACCTGCACACCGATCGCGAATTGTACTCCCCCGGCGACACCCTCTGGTTTAAATCCTACCTTGTAAGCGGGATATCGCATAAACTGCTGCCCGGCTTTAAGAATATTTATGTGCAGCTGATTTCGCCCACAGGCGAGGTAATATCAAACCGCCTGCTGCTGTCGGTTTACGGGGAGTCGCATGGCGATATAGCCTTGAGCGATTCATTGCCCGAGGGGCAATACACGCTGCGTGCCCGGACAAAGTATTTAGAAAACTTTGGGGAAGGGAGCTACTTCCATAAACGCATCCGTGTAAACAAACCCAAAAGTTCGCTTGAACTGGATTTACAGGAAGAGGAACGCCCGGAAGGAATCGAAGCGATGTTCTTCCCTGAAGGGGGCAACCTGGCATTAAATACTACAAATTACATCGCCTTTAAAGTAATTAGCACCGATGGGCGTGGAATAGATGCCAGCGGGGTAATAACCAACCAGCAGGGCGATACCATCACCCGCTTTTCAGCTCGCTTCCTTGGCATGGGCAGGTTTACGCTGATGCCGAAAAAGGGGGTTCGGTATTATGCCACCATCGATGGCTACCCGGGTTCGAAGCAGGAGCTCGGGCATATACTGGAAGGGGGCTATGCCCTCCACTTCAAGGATGAAATAAGGGATGTGCTGTTCACGGTATCGAGGGATATAACGCAAACGCAGCCCGATACGGTTTGCATTGAAGCCAGCCACAAAGGGGTAAGCCTATTACGGGAGGAAGTGGCAGTTGAAAATTTCACTGGTGCCATAAGGATCAGCAAGAGCCGTTTCCCGCAGGGGATAACAAAAATCACATTGTCCGATTCACACACAAAAATCCTTGCTGAGCGTTTGGTTTTCATCGATGCCAATTACGGGAATACGGTAAAAGTAGAAGCGGATAAGGGAGAATACCAGACAAGGGAAAAAGTAAGCCTGTATATTGAGCCACTCCTGGCGAGTAATGATTCAGTAAGCTCCACCCTGTCAATTTCAGTAGTAAGCGAAGACTACCTTGGGGCGGCAGGCATGAGCCAGAATATAAAAAGCTATTTGCTGCTTGACTCAGAATTGAAAGGCGCCATAGAATCTCCTGCCTTATACTTTTTTGATGAAGAAGGAATCACAGCAGCAGAAAAGCTGGATTTGTTGATGATGGTACAGGGCTGGCGTAGTTATTACTGGGATGAGGTATTAAAAAAAATGCCGGAAGGATTGACAGGTTGGGACGATGCGGGGTTAACCATCTCGGGGCGTATAAAGAGGTTGTTCAGGGATAAAAATGTAGTTGGGGGTAAGGTAACGCTGACTTCGTTTTCGCCAAGGCTTGTGGCAGAAGAAACGGCAACTGACAGCCTTGGGAGGTTTAGTTTTACAAGGATGGTTCTGTTGGATTCGGCAGAAGTGATGATTACGGCATTGAATGAAAAAGGGAAGAAACGGGTTGAGTTAACAAACGATTCGATGAGAAGTTATGCCAAATGGGTAGATACCACTATACTTAACCAGGCAGTAAGTAAAATTGGCATCCCGATGAAATATTACCGGGAGATTTATTTACAGCAGATGGCAAAAAACAACTTCACTTTTGAAAAAGGGGCGATTATTCTTGATGAAGTAACAGTAATAGGATCAATAACCGATGAGGATATATATGAATTAACAAAGCCTTTTTATGATGTTATCCCAAGAAGGTCATATTTAATAAGCAAAGCAGATTATAAATATAAAGATATCCGGGGTTTTATTGAGGGGCGGGTAAAATCAAGGTGGTTGGATAAATATTATGCGGTAAATGATAGATTATTGCCACGTATCTTTTATGTTATAAACAGTGACTTTGTTTATGCTTCAAGAATGTGGCACGATGATTTGCTTAGCTATTTTGAAAACATACCTCTTGAAAAAGTTTATAGGATTGATTTAATAACAATAATGAAACCTTCTTGGTTTT
>JAGYOI010000182.1 GCA_018399395.1 Prolixibacteraceae bacterium | reverse complement strand
TTTTCAGCGAACAGATAACCGCACCCTTCAGTTCACCTGGTGAAACAGATAAAGGAATGACCACAATCGGTCGCCAATCCAAACTGGAAGAAGGACATTATTTGCACCACTTTACGGTAAATCCCAAAAACCTTGATGAAGTAGTGAAACTTGCTGGTGAGGGTGCTGATAATTTAACCATAGAAGATATCAACAAATTAAAAGATGCCATGCGTCGTGGAGCAACCTATTACGACAGTGCATCCAAGGCCGGCACCGATAACGAATTTTTGATTTGGGTGCAACTAAATGAAAATTCAAAACTGGTTTTGCCAAATTTTTCACAATTAATTGTAATGAAAGAAGAAAAAGAAAACGGTAAAGTAGTTTTGGATTTATCAAGCTTAAAAACAATTTTAACCAAACACTCCTCAGAAATCGAAGCAGTGGAAATTTACCGAAATGATGCATCTCTAAATATTGAAAATTTGCCGGAAAATGCAAATGTTTTCGATTTGTAATTATAAAACGTGCTAAATGCTTTATTATGTTTTTTTTACAGTGTTTTTGTTGTTTACCTTTTGTTTAGGTATTTTTGCCAAATACTAATGGGAAACCTAAACAAAAGGTAAACTTTACAGGCATGAAAAACGAAGCAATGCTATTACTGGAATTTTTGGACAATCACGACATCGATATTTTTGACAAACAGTTTGTTGTTAACAATAAATTTGGCGATGAATCACTAAGAGAGCTTGTTAATAGTGATTATTTTCGGGTGATTGAGAAAGGCAAATATGTTCGCCATAATTTTTCTGATGAAATTGTTATCGGTAGTTTTTTGGCAAAAGATGGTGGTGTAGCCTATTGGACAGCCATGCATTTCCACGGCCTCACCGAACAAATACCCAACGTGATTTATGTGCAAACATCTAATGCAAAACAAAACAAAACAATTTTTGGAGTGCGTTACAAATTTATTCGAGTTAAATCTGATAAGCTTATTGGTTATAAGGCCATAGGGTATGGAAATCATCAGTTTCAAATTTCTGATATCGAAAAAACCATTGTCGATTGTTTCGATCTTCCTAAACATTCCGGAGGTTATGCTGAGATAATAAAAGCTTTTAAACGCGCAGATTTGCGACCACAAAAAATGGTAAAATACTGCAAAGCTGTAAACAATATTGCTGTTGTAAAACGATTGGCATTTTTGTGCGAACTGCTTGCGAAGCCACAGATGGATTATTTTATTGAATATGCTCAATCTGTAAAAAACGAAAAGTACAATTTGTTTGAGAGTGATGGCGAACGAAAAGGAAAGACCGACAGAAGATGGCGTTTGATTATGAACATGGACAAAGATGAAATTATGGAAATAGCAAACTCATAAAATGATTCTAAAAAAAGAACTTATCGAAATTGCACATGAGAAAGGTGTAAAAACCAGTACAATTGATAAAGATTGGATACTCGGTCATTTTCTCAATGCCATGTTTTTCCTTGAGGAGGTTCAACAAAATTTTGTATTTAAAGGAGGAACCTGCCTCAAAAAGTGCTACTTCCCTGATTATCGTTTTTCGGAGGATTTGGATTTCACACTACTCGATGAAGCATTTGTAATTAACACTGGCCTTATTGGAAGAATCATCAAGGTGGCGGAAACAACAAGTGGGTCAAGGTTCCATTTTGAAAAACAAAAAATGCAACAATCAAATGATGCTCCACAAGGTTACGAGATAATCGTTAAATACTGGGGTGCAGACCATCGAAAAACTCAAAAACCACTACCCGCTTCCAGATGGCAAACAAGCATAAAACTTGATATTAGCTTTTCGGAGAAACTATTATTACCAATTGTTTACAAAAAGATATTTCATGGTTTTTCTGATAATGAGAGTATCCGGCAAACTATCCCTGTTTATTCATTGGCCGAAATTATTGGTGAAAAGCTCCGCTCGCTCATACAAAGAAACAGGCCTCGCGATATTTACGATATTTGGACACTAAACAATTATTTTCCGGAAAAGCAATATGCCAACATCAAGAAATTATTAATAGAAAAAGCAAGCGACAAGAACATAGTTATTTCGGGCATTGAAGATTTTGTAAATCCATTAAAGCAAAGGAAAAACAAACGCGCATGGCATAGCAGTTTAGGCGATCATTTGCCCGAAAATAAACTGCCGGAATTTGATGAAGTCTATGAGAGTACAAAAAAATTTATTGTGAAAATATTAAACTCCTGATTATGAAAAAATTAATATCCATTGATTTATATGCTGAGTTTGGAATGTTGAAAAAGCCCGATACAAACGAGCCTGTTTACCTAACATTTAACATGCTTCACAAACCGGCATTGCTTGGCATTTTGGGTGCCATTGCTGGGCTGAAAGGTTTTGAGAAAAAAGGTGTATTGCCTGAATATTACACCCAATTGCAAAACCTCAAAGTTGGCATTCAACCGCTCAACCACGAAAACGGGAATTATCAAAAAACAACAATTACATACAACAACACCACCGGCATGGCAAGCAAGGAGACGGGTGGAAATTTGATTGTAAACGAACAAACCCTCGTTGCCCCGTCTTTTCGCTGCTATTTTCTATTGGACATAAAAAATGAACTTCATCAAAAAATTGATCATAACCTGGCAAATTATCAAGCTGAATATTTGCCCTATCTCGGGAAAAACGAATTCTCGGTTTGGTGGGAGAATTGCCAGGAATATGATGAAATTAAGGATTTTGATTATACCTCAGAATACAAAATCGGGAGCATTTTTTACAAAAATGAAGCAGTATCGAATCATATAGCAGTTGCATTGGGTAGGGCGATGAGAAAGGAACTAAAAAACAGGTTTGTTTATTTCGAGCGGTTGCCGGTCAAATATCAGGAAATTGCACCAAAACAATTTCAATATGAATATGCAGATTTTGTTTTTACGAATGCACTTTTCAATATGGAATTGAAGATCGATAATCTAAAAATCGTGAATATTGATACCATGATCCAATTATTTTAAAAAATGAAATTTGCCGAAATACAAAATCAAAACTTATCAAGTCTCGATTTGTTGGTTGAGGCAGAAAAGTATTATGCCCATTCCCCAAATAATAAATCAAGTGTTCAAGCTGAGACCTTAAAAGGACATTTACAACTTGTAGAAAAATATTTTTTAAAGTTGGTTGATTTACATAATCTTGAACATGTTATTGATAAAATTATTCATAAAATTGAGGACTCTTTTAGCGTTGAGGGTAAAATTCATTGCCTGATTAAAACGCTGTTTTACAATTCGATAATTTACCATGATTTCGGAAAGATTAATCATCTATTTCAAAAGGAAAAATTGAATAATGTAAATCCAAAAATAAAAGAACGGAAACATAATGAAAGTTCGAATCACTCCTCACTAAGTGCCTATTTATTTTTGGTTCATCATTTTAAACATTCTGATAGTTACAATTTTGATGGTAGAGTTCAAACTATTGCGGATTTTATAATTACCTGTTTCTCATTCCCAATTTACAAACATCACAGTTCAAATTTATCACGAATTGACCATGAGTTTGCATATTCCGAAAAAAACATTAAATGTTTAAAGGGTTTTTTAGAAGAGTTTAAGGTAGAATTTGAGCATGAGGACTTGGACGATTATCATGATTTGATTGGTGATATGACTAATTCGTTTGTTCAGATTAAAGAATTAAAGCTGAATGTTGACTTTTTTCCTCTTTTTGCGTTGCTAAAACTAAACTATTCTTTACTCACAGCTTCGGATTATTACGCCACTTCAGATTACATGACCGATTTAAAACTCAGTAGTAAAGAAGATTTTGGATTAATAACTGATGTGTTGAAGAAACGAATTTTTGAATATTTTGAAAACAATGAAAAAGCAAAGTACAATGGTGGGTTATTCCGCGACCCTCAAAAATACCTTCGCAAAAACATTGATGAACTAAAAGAAAGGAGCAATGCAAACCTGAATTTTTTAAGACAGAAATTAGGTGCTGAGATATTAACGAACATAAAAAATCAAAAATCGCAAAAGGTTTTTTACATTGAAGCCCCTACCGGAGGCGGCAAAACCAATATGTCGATGATAGCCGCAAGAATGCTGCTGGAATTACATCCTGAAGTAAACAAAGTATTTTATGTTTTCCCTTTTACCACACTCATCACCCAAACAGCTAAAGCAATAAAAGATACATTGGGATTAAACGATGATGAAATTGCGCAAGTCCATTCAAAAGCCGGTTTTCACATTAAAAAATATAGTGCCGAGGAAGATGCCAAGTATGGAACCGAACAAAGAAATCAAATCGACAATCTAT
>JAGYOI010000181.1 GCA_018399395.1 Prolixibacteraceae bacterium | reverse complement strand
GTTGAAACGATCTACCCGTTCCAATATTGATTTGGTTTGTTCTTTCAGGTATTTTTCGTTGTCGAATCCTTGTTGCCCGTTCACAATCATTGTAATAACTTTGATAAGGTTTTAAAATAATGTGCAAAAGTACAAATAATAATGGGGGTATAGATAAAGATGGTGGGTTAAAATGGATCAATTAAGATTAGGGGGGATAAATTTATTTTTTTAACTTTTCAGCCACAAAAGGAAGTATTATAAAGCCACGAATACCCGAATAAATGTCAACTCAATATATTTTCAGCTAATGTATTTCAAAATCATACAATTAAGTTTTGAAACGGAATAGAAAGCAATGGGAAGCCATAGAAAGCAGTTGGAAACAATTGCTTTCTATGGCCTTCTAATGCATTCAATTGCTTTCATTATTTGTGTTGTGCCACGCCGCTGGCGTGGGGATGCGGCGTTGCTTTGCCGGGTGTAATCAGGCTGAAGGCCTGGGAGAACATATCTGCGGGCAACGCCCGTAGCAGGTGCACAGCACCTGAACACCAGCCTGAAGGGCTGGGAGGCTTAGTCGTCCCATTAGTCGTCCCAAAAATACTTTGCATCATACTCGATAACATCGTATTGTTCAACAAACTCTTCTATTTCTTCGCGGTAGGTTTTATATCCATGATGTTCTTTTTGTCGCAGGATATATTTTTTTACCACATCGACTTTTGAGCCGCTAACAGAGAAAGCTCCGTAGCCAATTTGCCATTTAAATTGCTTCGTGCCCCCTGCAATGTTTTTTATCCATTTCGACGATTCTTTTTTTACTTCTTCCACGACTTTTGCCAGGGCGTAATTTTTTGATAGCCGGAAGAGTATATGCATATGGTCGGGCACCGAGTTGATGACGAGTGCCGGGCTTTCATATTCTTTGAGTGTTCCGGCCATGTATGCATGTACCCGCTTTTCGATTTTGGGTATTATCCACGGTAGCCGGCCTTTGGTGCCGAAGGTTAAGTGGATGTAGAGTTGTGATAGTGATTGTCCCATAGTTTTTTTTTCATGGGGCGCTGCCCCAAGTTGTGTTGTGTCACGCCGCTGGCGTGTGTTGTCGTAGGTTGCTTCCCTTAATTGTGTTGTGCCACGCTGCTGGCGTGTGTTGTCGTAAGGAAGATGTCCCAAGTTGTTTTTGTATCAACAGACATGTTATAAGAGATTTTAATATTGTTTTTAAAAGCATGAAAATTATACCTGAAAGATATTAATTATTTCACAATCATCATAAAAAAATATATTTTTTTGTTGTTTGAATAAATCAATTCTGTAACTTTACACATCAGTCATGCTGTCTGTTATGATCATACTTTCGCGCTTTGTTATTTTTATTTTCTTTTTTGTTTCAGGTACTGTTGTTGGACAACAAAGCCTGGTCGATAGTTTGCAGATGTTGCTTGGGAACGCCCATGGAGACGAAAAAACTGCAATTTTAATCGATTTGTCTAACGCTACAGTGTATAATGCAACACCTGCAGCTTTATCTTATGCTGAAGAGGCAGAGCAGTTGGCCATTAATAATAACAACGATTCGCTTAGGTATGCCGCGTTAAAGGCTAAAGGGTATGCCAATGGTTACCTTGGTAATTTTTCAGTTTCACTGGAAAACATGAACGAGGGGCTCAATTATTATCTTTATATCGCTGATTCGGTTAAGATTGCAGAAGCATATAGTGATATTGCTTACCTGCTTCAGGCATTATCGGCCGATCAGGATAAAATAATGGAATATAACCTGAAAGCCTTGTCAATCAGGGAAAAGATTGGCGATGAAAAAGGTGTTGCCTACTCGCTGAACAACATCGGGTCTTTATACTGGAAATGGGAAAAACATGACCAGTCCATCGGCTATTTTTTATCAGCAATACCTTATTTCGAACGCATGAACATGACGGAGGAAATTGCCACAATTACCGGCAATATCGGGGCTTATTACAACGAAAAACAACAATATGAAAAGGCTACCAGCTATCTGGTAAAAGCATTGAAAAGCTATCGGGAGCTCGACCACCGGTATGGTGAATCGTTAACGTTAACCAATATCGGCAAAACATTCATGGAACAAAATCAGCTCGATAGTGCCATTTACTATAATCAAAGGGCACTGGATATCAGAACGCGTATTGGCGATCGTGAAGGGTTGGTTACAAATTATTACAACATCGGGCTTATTGATATGCTGCGGGGAGATGCTGAAGGAGCCAAGGAAAAGCTGTATTATTCGGCTAAAATTGCTAAAGAAACCGGCCTGGTTCATAAATTGATTACCATTTATGGCACGTTGGCTAAACTGTACAGGAACTCCGGAGATTTTGACGATGCTTATTTTTATCTGGATAAAAGTAAGGCGTTGAATGATTCCATTTTCAGTGTTGAAAAGCATCAACAACTCGAAGAGTTGAGAACCCGGTACGACGTTGATCGAAAAGATGCAGAGAATGAACAACTAAAAATTGAAAATCGAAATCAACAATTGTTGGTTCAACGCAACCGTGTAGTTATGTACCTGGTTATTACCTTATCGTTGTTGGTGCTACTGATGATGTATATTGTTTTTATGCGAAAACGTAATGAAGCCAAGCTTAAAATGCTGGTTAATGAGCAGAGGTTGCTGAGGTCACAGATGAACCCTCATTTTATTTTTAATGCCATATCAGCAATTCAAAACTATATTATGAACCACCCGGCCATTGAAGCCTCTAATTACTTATCGAAATTTTCGATGCTGATGCGGCAAATTATCTATAACTCGGGAAATGATTTTGTTGATTTGGCAAGCGAACTGAAATTAATGGAAAACTACTTGAGCTTACAGATGTTGCGTTATCCCGGCTTATTTGAATATGACATAGAAATTGATAAATCTTTAAATGCCGAAGATGTTTTGATACCTCCCATGCTCAACCAGCCATTTATTGAAAATGCCATTGAGCATGGATTTAAAAACATCGATTACAAGGGTAAAATTGAAATCTGTTATCAGCGGATTGCTGATGATATCCATGTTTTTATAACAGACAATGGCATTGGAATAAATAAAACACGAAAAAACAATCAAAAAAGAAATGAAGGACACGAACCTTTCGCCTTGAACAATACATGTAATCGTTTGAAGATGTTGTACAGAAAAAAGAAGGGGAAGGGTAATTTTGTATTTGAAGTTACTGATCAATCTGACAAAGCGCAAAATGCCAGCGGAACGGTCATTCATTTTACCATACCATATCAAACCCGATTTTAAATATGTTGCGCACTTTAATAATTGACGATGAAAAGCATATAAGAGAAATGCTTTCGGGAATTGTAAACGAATATTGCAGTAATATTCGTTTACTGGGAACAGCCAAAAATATTGCTGAAGCCGAAAAGAGAATTAAGGAATGGAAACCAGATTTGATTCTGCTTGATATTAACCTTTCCGATGGCTCGGGCTTTGATTTACTTGCCCGCATAGAAGAACCGGCCCCAATGGTAATTTTCATCACGGCCTATAATGAATATGCCATTAAAGCTTTCAAATTTAGTGCGGTTGATTATATCATGAAACCCATTAATGTTGAAGAATTGATTGAGGCATTTAAACGTTGCGAGATGCAAAAAGAGCAGGACAATTTGAGTTCTAAGCTTAAAGTGTTGCTCAAAAACATGGATGGCAACTCTTCTGAAGCCAAAAAAATTGTATTAAAAACGCAAGAGAGCATTCATGTTGTAAAAGTCACTGAAATTGTAAGATGCCTGGCCGATCACAATTACACCGAATTCTTCCTCGAAAATGGCAAAAAACTAATTGTTTCACACACGTTAAAAGAATATGAACTGCTTTTAAATGATTATGACTTTTTCAGGCCCCATCAATCACATCTGATCAACATGAATTTTGTTTCGCGTTTCGACAAAGTAGATGGGGGGGCACTGGTTATGAGTGATGGTAGTCGTGTGCCAGTTTCTAAACGTAAAAGGGATGAATTGTTACAGCTTTTTGATCAGCTCTGAAAAACCAAATAATTCTTAAACACATCCGTTTAGACATCTCCTGTATCCGAATGTTCATTGAACCCAAATTTCTCTGGGGTGATTCTTTAATTTAGTTAAAAAGTAATTTAATGGAAAAGACATTTTTCAACAAAATCCGTAAAGTTAGTTTTATGTATGGAGAGGCCATTCATGTTTTGTTTCCCGACAAAATTCTTTTTTGTCATGGACAGGATCATTCTACTATTATTTATATGGCAGGCGAAAAGTTTTTAAGCCTTAATGTCCCGCTTGCCGAAATAGAGAAAGTGTTGACCGACAAAGAATTTTGGA
>JAGYOI010000180.1 GCA_018399395.1 Prolixibacteraceae bacterium | reverse complement strand
GATTGGGTTATAAAATTATATTCACTTCATGTCCATTGGTATATTTCAGTTTTAGAACTCCACCTTTTTCAAGTGGTTTCCATATATATCCATCGCCATCAAGCTGATTTATGTGTTTTAAAGCTTTGCCTGAAACGATAATAGATTTGGGTTTTGTTACAAGCCTCAACACTACCTCCGATTGTTTATCATAGGTGCTAAAATTTATTTGATTGGTTTCATACTTGATTTTCTGGACAGTGGAAGTCGATTTAAGTAAATGATTGCCAACGGGTACCCATTCAGGAATAGCCGCCAATCCTTCTATAAAGTGTCGAATGTAATCGACATAACCATCAGAAAACCAGATTTCTGTACCCCAGTTGTGGCCGGTTTGAACCACCCCGTCTGGCTCAGTCATATAGGTTGCGTGATTAAAATACCGGAATGCTTCTTCCTTAAACCACTCATCGCCGGAGTATTCGTACCACATTGCACAAATTGATGCATAGCGCGAGGTGTGACTGCCCATTGGCATATAACAGCCAGTTTGTTCGTTAATAGCATTCATACCCGGTTCGCTAAAAGTGTTTTTCACCCACCAAATCAAGCTTGGAACGGTCGTAGAAATATTCGTATCGTGCGTTGGTTTTTTCAACAGGTAACGAGCAAATTCCATCGGGCTGTTATTTACCCGGTTCAGATTGATTTCGTCGATGCGGATATCTTCGAAATAACCCTTCCAGATAGATGTTTTAATGGGGCCTTCTGACGAATATAGCCAGTACCAAACCAAATCGGCAGTTTTTTTATAGGCCTCTGATTTTTCTTCCGGAAGTTGTATCTGTTCTTTTGTTCTGAGAAGCTCTTCGAGTAAGCGTAGATTTTCGACCACATGCGAAGTGTAATCTTCAGCAATTTGACCTGTTTCAGCTTTTACCCTGAAAGGCCAGGGCGAAGTAAGTACCAGTGTTTTCCATTCGAGGCCTCCTTTGCCATGAACTCCCTTTCGCACATGTTTTACCAGCGCATCGGCACATTGAATTGCAGCATCCAGGTATTTGTTTTCATTGGTAATTTGGTAAAATTTCAGATAGGCAATTCCCATTTCGCCAATTTTATCGACTTCAAGAACAAACGAACCATCACCTCGACCAATGTTTTCAGCGGTAGTGGCTGTATCGAATTTCGAAGCACCATCGTAAATAATGTCACCGGCCTCAGAACTGGCATAAGGCACCGAAGCCCACTCCCAATTAGCAGGAGTGGTTCCATATTCTAAATGATGGTCGAGCGCCTGCCGGGTAATTTCAATCATTGTTTCATCGCCCGAAAAATTACGCCAGTCAATGGCCATGCTTTGAACCAGTTGCGCATTTACCACTATTGGATTGTGTGGCCAGCTTGACCCATAATATCCGCCATTACCATCGCGGTACATGGAACAATGGGTAAGGTACAGCGGCAATTTATTTGTGGGACTTACAGGACAATTCTTCCAAAATTCAACAGCAAGTTCAACAGCTTTTACATAGCCTGCACCTGGTATTTGAGGTTCGTAACGTGACAAAAGTTTTTCATCTTCATCAAGATTTACTTTCGCACCACACATGGTATCCACTTTGTATTGGGCCGGAGCAGTTAAGATTATTCCTAATAACAGAAAATTAAGAAAAATATATTTCCTCATTTGTTTTATTTGATAAATGTATCTGCAACAGAACTGATTTCTATATCTGAATTTGTAATTTCAGCTGTACTATTCGCTTTAATTTTATATGTTTTCCCGGGTATCATGTCGAAATTGTTTTCTGAGAAATGAATCTCACTTTTTGGTGCAAACAGCATTACATTTTTTGCAAGTTTGTTGGTACTCATTTCAATTTCATATTCGTTTGCATTTATTTTGTACATGGTTCGAGAGATATTTGTGTTTTCGAGTTCGAGTTCTTTACAATCTCGAAAATAAAATAAATTCTGATAAGATTGTTGTTCGGCAAATTTTACGGTTGCTTCAAATACCATTTGCCGGGGCTTACCTTTTAACAAAAGTTCTTTTTCAGGTAATGTCAAATAAATGTGACTTGAATTGGCTTTTAAAGTTATCTCAAGTTGTTTTTGCCAAAGGATATTGCCGTCAAAATCATACAAATTTGTTTCCAGGGTAGCCTCTCTATCTTTTAAACGGTCGTTTGCTACTTTTAAAACTATTTGTTCATTTTCATTCTGAATAATGGGATAAACTTCCTGAAAAGCATTTTTTACAGTGTAGTGAAGTGCTTTCCAACGTCCAAAATAATCAATACCTGACCATGACATTGTAGGCCAGCAATCGTTAATTTGCCAATAAAGAGTTCCCATAGTATAAGGCATATTGCCACGATGTGCTTCTATTGCAAATTTAACACCCTCAGCCTGCATCACCTGGCTTAAATATACGAAGGACTCAAAGTCTTTGGCCGGTTTGTAGTAACGATTAATGTAGGTATTAATCATTTCATTACCATTAAATTCCGCTGCAATCCAAGGCATCAGGCTTCGCTGGCGATGTTCCATAATTGGTGAACGGTAAGCCAGATCATTTTCATCGGCAAAGGCACGAATGGTTTTCATTTCAGGAAACGATTGCAAACCATATTCGCTCACAAACCGGCTGATGTCAACCGCATAGGTCGAAAAAGGGACATCCCCAAACCAGATTCTCCAGTCGTGTTCGTCGCCCGATTTGTAATTAGAAGGCCGATTGTTTTCGGCTTGTGGCGAGGAGGGCCAGTAAGTAATTTCCGGGTGATATTTAGCGACAGTTTTCGGTAAGATATCATAAAAAATCTTTTCATAAACATTCCATAATTCGGCGGCCTGCTCTTTTGTTACTTTTTCAGGCCAGCCCCAGTCATTCCAGGCGCGTAGGTTTTCATTGTTGCCGCACCACAGGGCAATTGAAGGATGGTTACGCAAACGCTGCACGTTGTATTCCGCTTCTTTTCTAATGTTTTCAAGATGAAGTGAATCATTGGGCTGCATATTGCATGAAAACATAAAATCATTCCAGGCCAGTATTCCTTTTTCATCAAGCAAATCGTAAAACTCATCGTTTTCGTAAATAGCTCCTCCCCAAATTCTTAACATGTTCATGTTGGCTTCTACAGCATCGTCAACTACTCGTTTATAATTTGAATTTGTATTTCGGGTGGTAAAAATATCTGAAGGAATGTAGTTGGCACCTTTCATAAAAACAGGCACTCCATTGAGTTTGAAATAGAAGGTATGACCAATGCTGTCTTTTTCGCGAACCAATTCCAGCGTTCTGACACCAATACGGGTATTTAGGCTTTGTAAATGGCTATTGCCTTTTTTCATATGTACTTCAACCGTATATAACTTTTGCCCTCCCAATCCATTTGTCCACCAGAATTCGGGCTTTTCAATTGTAAAGTCAATCGTTACTTGATTTTTATCTTTCTGGCAAATTTGTGTAACTTTTGCATTTTGCTTGATTCCATCAACCAAAATTTCAAAACCAATAGTCTCATCTATTTCTTCGTTTAATTCTATAATTGCACGATAGGATGCTACGAGTTCGGAAATCTGAACTGGCTTTACATACAGGTTGTTCATTTTTGCCTCATTCCAACCAGTTAGTTTTATGGGCTTCCAAATGCCACAAGTTACCAGTCGGGGGCCCCAGTCCCAGCCATAATGAAATGGCGCTTTCCGTGTAAAAACATTAGAGCGTTCATTTTCGGGAGCAAGTTCATTTGCCGCCATTATTAAATAAGGAACCTTTTTTAATTTCTCCATCCCAATGTTTACAGCTGAATGAAAATAAATACGCAGCAAGTTTTCTCCAGTATGGCTTAATTCTTTTACAGGAAAAGTATAGCCAACAAACATATTATCGGCTTTCAGAACCAGGGAATCGTTCAAATAAACATCGGCATAAGTATCCAATCCCTCAAACTGTAGCTCAAGATTGGAGTATGCGGCCATGTCGTCTGAAACCTTGAAGGTTGTCTGGTATTCCCAATCGCTGTTCTCAACCCATTTTACATCCAGCTCGTTTTTCCTGAAGAACGGGTCCGGGATTAAATCATTTTTTAGTAAATCAGTGTGTACACATCCCGGTACACTCGCCACTTTCCATTCTGTATCTCCTGCTTTTCTGAAACTCCATCCTGAATTTAACAGTTGAGATTTTGAACTTTGCTCACGGGTACAAGCGGAAATTAATAATGACAGAAGTAAAATAAAAAAAAGATTTGCTTTCATTAGGTTTAGTTGTTTTTGTTCAGGTAGTATGTAAATTTTGGTAAAGAATCATATTATTTTTTTCAGCTCAATTTAAACCCAAATGAATAA
>JAGYOI010000018.1 GCA_018399395.1 Prolixibacteraceae bacterium | reverse complement strand
GTTGATACCTACATCGCCTCCGGTAAAACCTGACATTACAATTTTTATTTAAAATCCATCATTATGAAAAAAAATGTTTTTCTGCTTTTGGTTTTGATTCTGGCTTTTATGGCTTGTAATCAGAAACCTCAAAAAGCTACACCGGTTCCGTTGGAAGATTTTTTCAGAAACCCTGAGAAAACATCCTACAAATTATCGCCCAACGGGGAATATTTCTCTTACATGGCGCCCTACGAAAGCCGTATGAACCTTTTTGTTCAAAAAGTTGACGCAGATTCAGCCATCCGTATAACATCAGAAACCGACCGTGACATTGCCGGTTACTTGTGGGCAAACAACAACCGGCTGTTGTATTTGCAAGATACCGGGGGCGATGAAAATTACCAGCTTTACGGTGTAAATATCGATGGCTCTGATTTTAAGGATCTTACTGTTTTCGAAGGGGTTCGTACCCGTATAGTCGACGAGCTTGAAGGTAATGAAGACGAAGTACTGATTGCTATGAATAAGCGTGATGCACGTGTTTTTGACCCTTACCGTTTAAATATAAGTACAGGCGAAATGGTTGTTCTGGCCGAAAACCCAGGTAATATTGTTGGCTGGATTCCCGATCACGATGGCAAACTTCGTCTGGCCATAGCCTCTGATGGTGTAAACCAAACGTATTTATACCGCGATAAAGAAGATGAAGAATTCAGAGAAGTATTATCGCTTGATTTCAGGCAAACCTTGCAGCCTCTCATGTTTACATTCGACAATCAAAATATTTACGCTCTGTCAAATTTGGGTCGCGATAAAGAAGCATTGGTTAAGTATGATATAAAGAACGCCAAAGAAATTGATGTTTTGTTTGAAACCGATCAGGCCGATGTTTCGGGTATTAACTACTCGAAAAAAGATAAAAAATTGTTATGGGTAAATTACTATACCGCAAAAAAGCAAGTTTATTTTTTAGATGAAGATGCCCGTTTAATGTACAACAGGGTTGATGAAGCATTGCCCGGTGTTGAAATCGCTTTTGTAAGTGAGAATAAGGCTGAGGATAAGTTCATGGTTCGTACTTATAGCGATAAAACCTGGGGTAGTTATTATTTTTACGATAAGGCCACTGATGAATTATTGAAAATAACTGAGGTTAGCCCGTGGATTGATGCTGATAATATGGCTGAAATGAAACCGATAAGTTATAAGTCACGCGATGGTTTAACAATACATGGTTACCTTACCCTGCCCAAAGGTTATGAATCTGAAGACCTTCCTGTGGTTGTTCATCCACACGGAGGGCCTTGGGCGCGTGATTACTGGGGTTTTAACCCGGGCGTGCAGTTTTTGGCCAACAATGGTTATGCTGTTTTGCAAATGAACTTCAGGGGTTCAACCGGTTATGGGCGTGAATTTTGGGAAAAATCGTTCAAACAATGGGGGCAAACCATGCAGGACGACATTACTGATGGTGTGTATTGGTTGATTGACCAAGGCATTGCCGATCCCGACCGCATCGCTATTTATGGTGGAAGCTATGGTGGTTATGCAACATTGGCCGGATTAGCATTTACCCCCGATTTGTATGCTGCCGGTGTTGATTACGTTGGTGTCTCGAATTTGTTTACCTTGTTGAAAACCATTCCGCCTTATTGGGAACCACAGCTCGATATGTTCCACGAAATGATGGGACATCCTGTTGAGGACAGCCTGATGATGGTACAGGTATCGCCCGTATTCCATGCTGATAGCATCAAAGCTCCGCTGTTTGTGGCTCAGGGAGCAAACGACCCTAGGGTGAACATTGACGAATCGGATCAGATTGTTGAGGCTTTGGAATCGCGTGGCGTTGATGTTCAGTACATGGTAAAAGAAGACGAAGGTCACGGCTTTAGGAATGAAGAAAACCGTTTCGACTTTTACAGGGCTATGATTATGTTTTTAGATGAACATTTGAAAAAGGAGTAAGAAGTAACAGACTTACTTAACGGTTTTATTGCATAATCGCGGAGTTGCACAGCGACTAATAAAATAATTTGAATGAACCCCGGGGAAGTTTTACCTCCGGGGTTTTTAATAGCGGATGGTGTTCAATTTTTAATATGATTCCAAGTAAATGGCTTTGTTAATTCTTTGATTTATGATTGTAAGAAAACATACATTGGTATGAATGTTTTCTTATGTTACCCTTACTTCCGGTAAGGTATAGAAATAAAGAAGGTGCTGCCTTTTCCGTGTTCCGAGTCTACCCATATTTTTCCATCGAGCATTTCAATGTAGCCCTTTACAATGGATAAGCCAAGGCCGACGCCTTCTTGTGGCCGGCTTATGTATTGGTCGTCCTGGATGAAACGTTCAAAAATGGTTTCCATTTTCTCGGGCGGGATACCCATACCGGTATCTTTTACATAGAAAATGAGATTGTTGCCTTTTAGATAATTACCAAACCGAACATCACCGGTTTGGGTGTATTTAATGGCATTGTTGAGGATGTTGGTCAGAATGGCATCGAGCTTAAACTTGTCGGTTTTAACAAGTGCATCATTCCCTTTAAGGTAGTTTTCAAGTGTGAGTTCGAGGTTTTTGTTTGAAGCTTGTTGCTTGAAAAATATATAATGGTCGTTCATAACCTCTTCAGTGTTTACGGCTGAGATGTTAACATCAACCTGCCCCGATTCGAGTTTTGATATTTCAATAATATCGTTGATGGTTTCAAGCAGCCGCTGACCGCTTTTGTTCATGATTTCAAGGTACTGCGATTTTTCTTTCTCGTTGATGTCTTTGTCGTTCAGGAGGTCCAAAAATCCCAAAATACCGTTCATCGGTGTCCTTATTTCGTGGCTGATGTTGGCGAGGAAAGCCGATTTCAGGCGGTCGCTTTTTTCAGCTTCTTCTTTGGCGGCAATAACATCTTCCACCATCCTTGTGCGTTGAATAACAATGACAAGCTCGTGGGCAACCATCTCAAGCAGTCGGGCATGGCTTTTGTTAAAAACATTTGAACTATCATAGTTCTGTACAACCATAACCCCAATTACTTCTTGTTGGTCGATTAATGGTACACCAAGCCAGCTTTTTGCCGGTATATATTCGGGGCGCTTGTGGTGTTCAAAGGTTAATTCTTTGACTTCTTTTTCGTTTAGTATTTTTGTTCTTCCGGTTCTTGCCACATCGCCCGATAGCGAGTTGTTTGCGCTCCAATGATCAATTGTGTATTTTTCGTTGACAAAAACTATTTTTTCCAACGTTTGGTTTTCGGGTTTATAGCGCGCAACATAAAAGTTTGTTGTGTCAATTACTTTGTTTAATTGGTTTTTAACGGTAAAAAGCAGGTCTTGTACATCTTTAGCAGTCATTGACTCAAGCGCTATATTGTACAAAATTTGCTGTACTTCTTCGTTGTATTTACGTTCCGTTATGTCGAAGAATGTGACCACAGAGCCAATCACATTGCTATTGCTTTTAATTGGGTACGACCAATATTCTACAGGAAAAGACTGGCCATCATTTTTCCAAAAAACTTCATTGTCGATGTGTGTTCCTCTTCCTTCCTGAAAAGCTTTAAAAATCATACAATCTTTTTCAGGGAATGAAGAGCCGTCAGGATGCTTGTAATGAGCAATGTCATGCATGTTTTTCCCAATAATTTCTTTTTCATCACTATAGCCAAGTAGCTGTAGCGTAGCTTTGTTGCAAAATGTGCAGATTCCGTTGGTGTCGATACCGTAGATGCCTTCGGCCGTTGAGTCGAAAAGCAATTGCAATGTTTCCTTGTTTTCGCGTAGTTGTTCTTCAGTTCTTTTAAGTGATGTGAAGTCATGACTAAACCCAACAAGGCCTATTATTTCGTTGTTTTCATTTCGTAATGGGACTTTTGAGATAAAACGCCAGCGCTTATTCCCTTTGTGGTCAATATAGCTGTCTTCTTTATTAATTATTATTTCTCTTCTGTGGATAACGGCCATGTCTTCGTTATAGCCTTGTTGCCCTATCTCTTTATTAAATAACTCAAGGTCGGTTTTTCCTTTTACCTCTTCTTCTGATGTTTTTCCTATTATTTCCAGATCGGCTTTATTGGCTATAATTTTGCGGCCAAGATTATCTTTTGCATAAATAGCATCGGGCATGTTATCGATGATTGTGCGCAAAAGTAAGCGTTCTTCCCGGATGATTTGTTCCGATTTTTTTCGATGGGATATGTCGCGTATGATAAGACTGGTGCGCTTTTCTCCTTTGCTGTCGGAGAATACAGACGATGTGAACTCTGCCGGGAATCTTTCCCCGCTTTTTCGTTTAAAAGTAAGCTCTCCCTGAACAGATCCGTCTTCGTCTCTTTTTTTAAGCAATTGTGCTAGTTGTTCATCATCGGTATCAACAATGGCACCTCTTCCGGCTTCGCATATTTCTTGTTCAGTCATACCAAACATGGTACAAGCTGCTTTGTTGGCCGAGAGTATTTCGCCATTCGGTTTTGTAAGTAAAATGGCATCAAGACTATTATCTAAAACCAAACGGTAACGCTCTTCACTTTCTTTGAGGTCTGATTCTTTTCGTTTTACTTCTGATTGGTCGCTAAATACCATAACAACCCCCTGTAATTCTCCGGTTTCATCTTTAATGGGTGCACCACTGTCGGATATTGGCAGGTGTTCGCCGTTTTTCTGAACGAGCAGGGTATGGTTGGCGAGTCCTACTATCCGGCCATCTTTTAGTACTTTGTTTACCGGGCTTTGAATGCTTTCGAGGGTGTCTTCGTTGATGAGTTTGAATACTTCATCCGCTTTTTTTCCCTGAGCTTCCCTTTCTGTCCATCCGGTAAGTTTTTCGGCCATTTTATTTAATTGCATTACCTTACCATCAAGGTCTGTTGTTATAACACCGTCGCCAATACTGTAAAGGGTCGCCTTCAGTTTTGCCTGCGATTCATGCAACAGTCGTTTGTTTCGGTATAATTCCCTGTAAATATTGCGTTGCCGGTAATGGTAAAACCATGCCATGCCAGCTCCTACAAACAAAATGGTTAGCAAAATGAGCATGGATAGCAGCCGTGTCCGTTGGTGCAGGTCGTGATACGCTTCAGAGGCGTCAATTTCTGATAAAATATACCACGATGTGCCTTCAACTACGCGGATATCAGAAAGTACTTTTACGCCCCGGTAGTCATACGCTTCAATGAAGCCTTCGTACCCCGATACTGCTCTAACTGCAGTGTTTTCCTTGTTGCTAAGGCTTGCCTTTGTTTTCATTGCCGAATTGGCTTTATGCCTTAATTCGTTAAGATATAAAACCGAGTCGCCCTCGCGTCGTACAATATAGGTTTCAGTAGTTTCGCTGTCAGTAGGTATGTCGCTTAACAAGGGAAAAAGAAAATCGTCAGGCTTTATCCTGAAAACTAAGGTGGATAATACGTTTTGGTTCAAATCTAAAACCGGGGCAATGATATCGAAGTGAATAGCTTTGTGAAAATTACACCAGTAAAAATCAGTTATTAATGTTTCTTTCGTTTGATATGCTTTTTTTGCGAAGTGAGTTGTAATAGAATCTTTAATGATATTATCGGTCGGGTAAACGCTGAAAATAACCGCTCCATTATCATTAAGCATAAAAATATTGCGGTAACGTTTGTTTGTCATTATTTGCAATAATGAATTCCGGTATGCATTATGAAGTGTAGTATCGCCCCGGGCGATTTTTCCGGCAAGTTCAGCATTGGGTTCTGTTTTTGTGAAAAAAGTAGCTTCCGATAATCGTTCTTTATGCCACTGGGTGAGTTGTTTGGCCTTTAGGTTTGCGATGGCTTGCAGGTTGTTGTATTTTTCAATACGTGTTGAGTGCAGGTCGTGCTGATGGTACCAAATCCCGGCGGTGATAAGTAAGAGTCCGACTACGATTTCGACAAGTATAAGTTGAGCTTTTAGTCTATTACGCTTTAAAATGCCCATATTGCAAAGGTTAAAGTTTAAGATTTACAGAACCACATCGTTCAAGATACAAAAAAAATACCGATTGGCAGAAAAGTAAATTCAGGCTGAATGTACATATTTATATATTGCTTTTGCTTATGTCAGCATTTCTCTCAACCATATCTATTATATGCTTTTCAGCGTTAACTGCTGCATTCTCAAGTTCGGCACCTTCTTTCAGCACTTTAGCTACAAAATTTTTATCGGAATAATCTTTAGCGTTGATTTTTACGTTCAAATACGCACCTTTAACACCGGCACAAGCGGCCAGTGCACCTACTCCTGCATCGGTAATGCTGTTGGGGTTGCCAATTTCGGCCATGGTTTTCATCACTTCCATCGATTCGTAGCAAAGCCGCATCACCTTTAGCGGTACTTCAATGGCGTAGCGGGTTGCGTGGTCGATTGCTTCTATACGGGCTTTCTTTTCGTTTTCGGTGCTTTTGGGCATGGCAAAGGCATCCATAATGGCATTGAAGGCACGGGTGTCCTCATCAACCATTTTGAGCAATTCGTTGTGGTATTGTTTGCCTTTCTCTGCCCATTTTGAAAACGCTTCCCAGCGGTGGTCCCATCCGCGTTTGTGTGCCGAAAGGTTGGCCACCATTGTGCCTAATGCTGCACCCAGCGTGCCCATGTAAGCTGAAATTGAACCACCACCCGGTGCCGGGGACTCGCTTGCTGTTTCTTCGGCAAAATCCTGCAAGTTGAGGTTTGTGAGGCTTTTATGGGCCGTATCTTCCATCAGGTATTCAATAATCTTCTTTTTGGGGTTGAATGGGGCGAGATCGTCCAACCCCAGTGATTTAACAGCAATTTTAATAATTTCATCATCCGATATTCCGGTTGAGCGCTGTTGTTTTTTCAAGAAATATTTACCTGCGTCGAGCATGGCCTGTAGCGGTACCATTCCCACAAGTTCAGAGCCGGTAACACGCATGCCGCGTGCCCGGGCACGTTCGCAGGCAGCTTCAAACACCTGGTGCATCGAGGTAACGGTAATGTCGGTGAGGTTGAACGATAGTTGGGCAATGCCGTATTCTTCGATATACCATCCAATGCCTTTAACACATTTGAGCATGCCCGGCTCGTAAACTTTGTTGCCATTTTTGTCGGTTATAATTTTGCCAGTTAGCCTTCCGCCTTCCCTTTTTACACGTCCTTTTTCGCGTATATCGAAAGCCAGTGCATTGGCACGCCTTGTTGAGGTTGTGTTGAGGTTAATGTTGTAAGCTATCAGGAAGTTGCGTGCACCAATGGCTGTAGCGCCGGTTTTTGCCACAGTGGGGTTGAATTCAGCCGGGCCAAAATCGGGTTTCCATTCGGGCTGTGTTAGTTTGTCGGCCAGTCCCTCGTACTCGCCCGATCGGCAATTGGCCAGGTTTCGGCGTTTTTCTTCCAAGGCGGCAAACTCATAATTGTAAACAGGTATGCCCAGCTCATTTCCAACCCGTTCACCCAGCTTCCGGGCAAACGCTACAGTTTCGTCCATGGATATTCCGGCAACCGGAACAAGCGGGCAAACATCGGTTGCACCAAAACGTGGGTGCTCACCTTTGTGTTTGCTCATGTCGATAAGCTGCGATGCTTTTCTTATGGACATAAAAGCTGCCTCGCAAACTTGTTCTGGCGGGCCAACAAAAGTCACCACGGTGCGGTTTGTTGCTTTTCCGGGGTCAACATCCAGAAGTTTAACATGTTCAACAGCTTCAATTTCGTTGGTGATTTGTTTTATGATGTCTATGTTGTTCCCCTCGCTGAAATTGGGGACGCATTCAATAATTTGTGCCATGATTTTGTGTTTTTACCTACAACTTGTAAGGTTGTCTTTTTAAAACTGATTCGCCTTTTTTCCATACAATTGTTGGGCGTAACATGCCCTGCCGGTATATTATTTCGCGGAAATCGCTTGTTTTGAAAGCGGCAATATCGGCAATTTTGCCGGCTTTTAAAATTCCACGGTCGGATAAATTGAGTGCTTTGGCTGCCCGGTTTGTTATTCCCGATAGAGTTTCGGCAATGGTTAGTTTTTCATAAACCCCGATGATGCAGGCCTGCGCCAGCAAATCGCCCATGGGTGCCGAGCCCGGGTTCCAGTCGCTGGCAATAGCAACACAAGCCCCGCCATCGAGCAACTTTCGTGCCGGTGCAAAGGGTTCACCCAGGCCAATGGAAGCACCGGGAAGCACCACCGACACCACATTGCTGTTTTTCAGTAGCTCAACTTCGATGTTGCCACAAGCTTCGAGGTGGTCAACACTTAAGGCTGCAATTTCGGTGGCCAGTTTGCTGCCGCCGGTTGTAAACTGGTCGCCATGTATAACCAAATCAAAGCCCAATGCTTTTGCTTTTTGGAGATATTCCCGTGCAGCATCAACGGTAAACGCTGTTTTTTCAACAAAAATATCGACACGCCCTGCCAGCTTTTGTTCTTTTACACGTGGCAGCAATTCACCGGCCATTTTTAACAGATATTCATCTGCATTTCCTTTGAAGTCTTTCGGGAGAATGTGGGCTGCAAGGCAGGTGGCAATTAAATCGGCGGGTGTATCGGCATTTTTTATTGCCTTTAACATTTTAAGTTCATCATGGAAGGTGAGCCCGTAGCCGCTTTTAACTTCGATGCTTGTAACACCACCGGCCAAAAGCTGGTTGGCATGATGGGCAGTAATGGCTTCCAGTTCTGCCAGTCCGGCCTCGCGGGTTTTTTGCACGGTGTCCCAGATGCCGCCGCCTTCTTGGGCAATTTCAAGGTAAGTTTTGCCCGATAAACGTTTGGCATAATCGCCTGCACGTGAACCACCCCAGCAAATGTGCGTATGGCAATCGAT
The DNA here is from genome assembly GCA_018399395.1 of Prolixibacteraceae bacterium. Lineage (GTDB taxonomy): Bacteria > Bacteroidota > Bacteroidia > Bacteroidales > Prolixibacteraceae > Roseimarinus. The sequence goes on along the minus strand of JAGYOI010000018.1, from coordinate 3,570 downwards.
AAAGCCCGGTACTACCACCATTTCGTTATCAATGTATTCAATATGGATTTTCTGTTCGTAAGCTTTTTGCTTCAATTTAGAATAATCACCAATTTCAATTATTTTGCCATTATCAACCATAATCCCCGCATTGTGGATCATTTCCAGTTGGCCATCGGATATGGACCCCTTTTCGGGCAGCTTATCCATGGTTAACAGCTGTGTGAACGGGCCTATTAGCTTGTTAGTCATATTAGAGTCATTAGTACCCCAACCGCACTGCGGCAAATTCAAAAATTTAGTGTTATGAGTACGTTCAACATGGATATATATTTTTTATGCATATTGAACATTACCCTTAAAACTTTTATTATGGCAAAGATAGTAAATCCAAACGCAGCAGGCATAGATATTGCCTCAAATGTTCATTATGTAGCAGTGGCTGAAAACAAGTGCAAAAACCCGGTAAGAAGCTTTAAGGGCTTTACTAAAGACCTACACGAACTGGCCAAGTGGTTGGTTGACCTTATGACCGAAACTGTGGCCATGGAGTCAACAGGTGCTAATCTGAAAAAGATGTTCCCCTCGGTAAAACAATTTCTTTCTTGGTTAAACCTTGTCCCCGACAATAAAATCTCCGGGGTTAAAGTATTATCCTCAAAAGTCAGAAAAAGTAGAATTTGACCCTTACATTATTGATGGAAACAGACAAGCCTATTTAAAAAGAAGGGTCAAATCACTATCAAGAACACTAAATAACCTTAATTTGCAATTGTCTGAATATTAAACCTTTGAATAATTTGTTAGATAAAAGTCATTCGTAGATTGATCAATTACATGCCTAACAAAACTAAGAGGACAACTGGTTTGTAACCCGTTTTTTTGAAAAAACATATTTAGTATTTGAATGCCACAATCCACGAATTAAAATTCGTGTTTGGTGTAATTTGTGTATAATTTGAACTTCAAGACTTCGATGTGTCATTTTTGTTCCCGCTCGGGGGTTAGGGGCTTTTAATTTTTTTTAACTTCGATGAGGAGAATAAAGTTCCAATAAAAGAAATGTTTGGTGTCAGATAATTTTAGGAATATCACCATTAATTAGTCCTGAATTGCCATGTACAATGTTGTTGTGTTTGTTTTTTATTATGGGCAGGGCACGATTTGATAACGATGATGAAGTGAAATAGCATGAATAATAAAGGAAAAATACCGGTTTACAGTCTTCATAATTTTAGCATTCCTGAAAGGCAGGGGCGGCAATACCAGGTTGAGGTTTTTGATGCTAACCGGCATTTTCAGGTAGAATACCCGCACCGGCACGATTTTTTTGAGGTTTTGTTTCTTTACAAGGGGTCGGGCGTTCATGTTATCGATAACAACCGTTACCCGATTAAACCTCCCTGCGTTTTTTTCCTGTCGCCGGGGCAAGCTCATAAGCTTGAAATTTCATCCGATATTGAAGGGTTTATTTACATTTTTACACCCGAGTTTTATCTGATAAATAAAAATAATCAGAATCGTTTAATTGAATTGCCTTTTTTCTATACCATTGAACAGGATAATCCCCCGATTTTGCTTTCAGATAATGATGATGTGTCTTTTTTTTACAGGTTGTTTAAAAAAGGGGTGACAATTGCCGATAAGCAGGATCATGTTTCTATTGAACTTTTGAGATCAATTTTAGATACAATACTGACCTTTTGTGACAGCATTTACCCAAATCGCGAAGTCTTGAATAACAGGGGGAAAGGACATCTTTTGGTGAAGCAGTTTTATCAGTTGGTTGAGCAAAATATACGCAATAATTACAGCGTTGCACAATATGCCGGATTACTGGCTGTAACCCCGAATCATCTTACCCAAACCATCAAACTTCTTACAAACCGCACATCAACCGAAATTATAAAATCGAAACAAATACTTGAGATTAAAAGGTTGTTGGTACACAGTAATTTATCAGTTACCGAGATTGCCCATTACATGAATTATATTGACCAAAGCTATTTTACAAAGTTTTTCAAGCGTGAAACCGGCGTGACACCTCTTGTGTATCGTGGTCAATCCATGAAATAATCCTTTAGCGCTTGTACTTTAGTGGTGTTAAATAATTGAAATTAAAAAAGATTGAACGTTGCAGATTGTTTGTATATTTTTACAATCATTGAAAAATACCTAAAATAGCTGTTTTTTTACACTTGTATCTCTAAAATATTTTGTTGTTTTGTAATGCGTAACTATTTTTTAGAAATCAATAATAAAAAACAATAAAAAAATGGCAAATTATTTCAATTCATTACCATTCCGCCTTCAAAGAGAAGAGCTTGGAAAGTGTGATTTCATGGAACTCGACGAATTTAGCAATGGAGTAGATTACCTGAAAGGTAAAAAACTTGTTATTGTAGGCTGTGGCGCCCAGGGGCTTAACCAGGGGCTTAACCTGCGCGACAGTGGTCTGGATGTTGCTTATGCACTTCGTAAAGTTGAAATTGATGAAAAGCAGGTATCATATCAGAATGCTGTTGACAACAACTTTGAAGTGGATACAATTGAGAATATGGTACCTCAGGGCGACCTGGTTTTAAACCTTACTCCTGATAAATACCACACTCCGGTTGTGAACCACATTATGCCATTAATGAAAAAAGGGGCATGTTTGTCCTATTCTCACGGTTTTAACATTGTTGAAGAAGGAATGAAAATTCGTGAAGATATCACTGTAATTATGGTTGCACCTAAATCTCCGGGTTCTGAGGTGCGTGCCGAATACCTCCGTGGTTTTGGTGTGCCAACGTTAATCGCTGTTCATCGTGAAAATGATCCCAACGGCGATGGATTAGAAATTGCCAAAGCTTATTGTGCCGGTACGGGTGGCGATAAAGCAGGGGTACTTAATTCATCGTTTGTTGCCGAGGTAAAATCTGACCTTATGGGCGAACAAACCATTCTTTGTGGTGTACTTCAAACCGGGTCAATACTGAGTTTCGACAAAATGGTTGAGAAAGGTATTGAGCCTACCTATGCAGCAAAACTGGTTCAGTATGGCTGGGAAACTGTTACTGAAGCACTGAAATGGGGTGGTATTACCAATATGATGGACCGCTTAAGCAATCCGGCCAAAATTGAAGCTACAAAACTGGCCGATGAGTTGAAGTCGATTATGCGCCCATTGTTCGAAAAACATATGGATGATATTATGAGCGGTGCTTTTTCTTCAACCATGATGGAAGACTGGAAGAATGACGATAAAGACCTTCTTAGGTGGCGTGCTGCAACTGGCGAAACCGGATTCGAAAAAACACAGGCCGGTGATATGAAAATAACTGAGCAGGAATATTTCGATAACGGAGTTTTGCTTGTAGCTTTTGTTAAAGCTGGTGTAGAGTTGGCTTACGAAGTAATGACCGAAACCGGAATTAAGGGAGAATCGGCTTATTACGAGTCGTTGCATGAAACTCCGCTTATTGCCAATACAATCGCACGTAAGAAATTATTCGAGATGAACCGTATTATTTCTGATACTGCCGAGTATGGATGTTACTTGTTCGATCATGCTGCACGTCCGTTACTGGCCGATTTTATGTCGAAAAT
>JAGYOI010000179.1 GCA_018399395.1 Prolixibacteraceae bacterium | reverse complement strand
TTTTCTAATTGCTGATTTTCAATGCCTTTAGGCATGTTACATGTAAATTAAAGATTGTTTTAACGCTGTTTTATCAGTTAAAAAAAATACCAGAGAGCGCAGGAGGGCGCAGAGGGGGTTATTGAAATGTAGCCATTTCGTGGCAGGGGCTAATGACTCAATGACCAAATTACTTTTTGTTATAGCCATGTTAAATTTCTTTGATTGTATATAAATGATTAAATTGTTTTCTATTTTAGAAATTTTGTTTTGACTATTGAACTTTTAAGAATAAAATTATGCAAATAAGAAATTTACTAGTAGTTATTTTAATGTGTGCTGTTGCGGTTGCTAATGCACAGGAGCCAACAAAATGGAGGGGTGAACAGCAAAATGGTGTTTATCCGGATAAAAATTTATTAGATACATGGCCCGAAAGTGGTCCTGAAGTGTTGTGGCATTTTGAAGGGCTGGGCGAAGGGCACTCATCCCCTGTTTTCGTGGGCGATAAAATTTATTTGTCGAGTATGATTGATAGTACCGGGTACATTTTCATTCTGGATATGCAGGGGAACTTATTGGAAAAATATCCGTATGGATTGGAGTTTTTTGATAGCTATCCCGGAACCCGTTCTACACCGGTTATTGTTGGCGACTGGCTTTATATTATGAGCGGGAAGGGTGTTTTGTACGCGATGAACCCGGAAACCGGGGATGTAAAGTGGAAAAAAGATTTATTCAAAGATTTTGACGGTGAAAATATTCGCTGGGGGGTTACCGAAACCCTAAAACTCGACGGTGACAAACTTTTTTGTTCGCCCGGGGGTGATGATTATAACGTAATTGCCCTCGACCGTAAAACAGGTGAGCTGATTTGGAAAAATGAGGGGCTGGGCGAATTATCGGCTTATTGTACCCCGCTTATTGTTGACTTACCTGAACGAAAACTACTGGTAACCATGATGGCCAGCCATATCCTGGGAATTGATGCCGATAATGGGGATTTGTTATGGAACTATGAACAAACGAACCGTTGGAGTGTCCATGCCAATACCCCGGTTTATTACGACGGCGGATTAGTTTGTACCAGTGGATACGGGCGGGGAACTGTTAAGTTAAACCTGTCGGAGGATGGGGGTTCGGTTGAAAAAGCCTGGCATAACGACGATCTTGATACCCGGATGGGTGGGGTTGTTATTATTGACGGCTATGTTTATGCATCAGGTGATAACTCCCGCAAATGGCAATGCGTTGATTTCGAAACCGGAGAGGAAAAATGGTCGACCCGCGAATTGGGTGGGCGCGGAGTAGTAATTGCTGCCGATGGGAAGTTATTTTTATACAGCGACAGGGGTGACCTGGCAATGATTAAAGCAACACCCGAAGCGTTTAAGTTGCTGGGGCAAACAAGAGTGGAATACGGAACTGCACAGCATTGGTCGCATCCGGTAATTAACGACGGAGTGCTATACTTGCGCCATGGTGATGCCTTGGTTGCTTATAAAATTAAATAGAACTTAATCAATAGATCGTTAGATAAAAGAATATTAACGAACTGTGGTTTATAAAACCTGAAAAAATGGGAAAAAGGGGAATAATCTTTCTTATTCTAATATTTGCATCATTTGTTCTGTATGCACAGAAAACAGAATGGAGAGGGCAAAATGGAACTGGTATCTACAATGACACCTTGCTACAAAAGGAATGGCCTGAAAGCGGGCCTGAATTAATATTTACCTTGAACGAAATAGGAAATGGCTGGGGGAGTGCTGTGTTTGATGGTACAGCATATTTTGTAGCCGGCAAAAAAGATACACTGGATTTTTTAACGAAGGTTGATCAGCAGGGGAATATTGTGTGGCAAAAACCATTTGGACCATCCTGGGGAAATAGCTTTCCAGATGCAAGAACAACACCTGTTGTTGACAATGAAAGGCTTTATGCCATATCGGGGTCAGGAACGCTTGTTTGTTTAAATAAAAACTCTGGCGATGATATTTGGAAAGTTGATGTTGATAAGAAATTTAACGCGATATGGCACAATTGGGGAGTAGCCGAAACGCCATTAGTCTTTAAAAATATGGTTATATCTGTGCCTGGTGGCGATAATACAACGATGGTGGCTTTCGATAAATTAACCGGTAAAACCTTATGGGAAACCGAGAGCCTGGGAAACAAGCGGAGTTATGTTTCTCCTGTTGTTTATCATTTCAACAATAAAGACTACCTGTTAGGAATGACAAGCCATCATCTTTTTGCAGTTGATCCTGAAAATGGTGATGTTAAATGGAAATATGCCTTTGCTGAAAGAATTGCACAATTGCAAAATAAAAAGAACAGCGGATTTATTAATGCAAACTCCCCTTTATCTAAAGGTAACCGTATTCTTGTGTCGCAAGGGTATGATAGTGGGTCGGTTATGCTTGAGGTTTCTGATGACATGACAAATATTAAAGAAGTGTGGGTAGAGCGTACGCTTGATAATCACCATCATGGTTTAGTATTGCATGAGGGTGCTGTTTATGCTTCCAACTGGCATAATAATAAGCAGGGTGAATGGGTGTGTATGGATTGGGAAACCAGTGAAATTCTCTGGCTTGAAGACCACAACACCAAAGGTGTTACTGTTTTTGCCGACGATATGCTTTATTTGTACGACGAAAGAGGGAATGTTTCGTTGGTTAAGCCCGATAAAGATGAAATGCAGGTTGTTAGTACTTTCCGTATTAAGCACGGAAACGGACAGCACTGGGCTCACCCTTTTATTGCCGATGGAAAACTTATTATCAGGCATGGTGATGCCTTTGCTGTATATAATATTCGTCAGCAGAATTAACCGATGATTTTTATTCTCAATTTAGAAATATTCTATGAAGGGATTTTTACTATCAAAAGATGAATATTCTTAAATTGAAAAAAATGAAAAAATAAGTCAACTTGAATACAAAAAAAAGTATACCTGTTTTTGTTGTGATCCTTTTTCTGGCCGCTGGTTCGTATTGGCTTTTAAACGATCCGGTTAACGATTTTCAACCCAGCATACCCGGTATGGATAACCGTGGGAAAAGTACTCTGGCTGCTGATATTATCAATATTGGCGAGCACTTTAATATTTTCAAAAGTACCGGTGAAAAAAGTGGTGAATCATGGCCCCGCTTCAGGGGGAGTGACTTTGATAATATCTGTAAAACGGATATTGACCTGATTGATGATTTCACGAACGGTCGGGCTGAGACAAAATGGAGTGCAAAGCTTGGCGAAGGGCATGCAGGTGCCGCAATTTATAATGGCTTGGTTTATCTGCTCGATTACGATGAAGAGAAACGTGCCGATATGCTGCATTGCTGGGACTTAGAGTCCGGCGAGGAAGTCTGGCGACGTTGGTATGAAGTGCCGGTGAAACGTAATCATGGAATGAGCCGGACTGTCCCTGCTGTTACCGATGATTATATTTTAACCATGGGACCCCGGTGCCATGTGATGTGCCTTGATCGCGAATCGGGTGATTTTTTATGGGGGATCGATCTGGAGCGGGAATATGAAACAAAGACCCCGCTTTGGTACACCGGTCAGTGCCCATTAATTGATGACGGGCTTGCAATTCTTGCCCCGGGAGGCACTTCGCTCATGATTGCTGTTGATTGCAAAACCGGAGAGGTCGAATGGTCAACGCCCAATCCCGATGGTTGGGACATGTCGCATAGTTCAATAATACCCTATACTTTTAATGGTGAAAAAATGTATGTATATGCTGCTGTTGGAGGTATCGTTGCCGTTGCTGCCGAAGGGCGTAATGCCGGTGAAGTGCTTTGGAAAACAAATGATTGGGATACCAATGTAATTGCACCATCGCCGGTTTGTATGCCCGATGGTAAAATATTTATGACAGCCGGGTACGGGGCCGGATCCATGATGTTTCAGCTTCATGAAAACGATAATAATTACACCATTGAGACACTTTACGGATACAAACCTAAAGATGGCCTGGCCAGTGAACAACAAACACCAATTTACTGGGAGGGTCACCTGTTCGGAATTGCACCAAAAGACGGTGGGCAATACCGTAATCAGTTTGTTTGTGTAAACCCCGATGATACCCGTGAAATTTTGTGGTCGAGTGGCAAAGAGCTTCGTTTTGGACTGGGGCCTTATATCTGGGCCGACGATAAATTTTATCTCTTGAATGATGATGGTACATTACTAATAATTGAAGCTTCGGTAGATGGGTTTAATTTGCTTGGAAGTAAAACAATTATTCAGGATGGGCACGATGCCTGGGCGCCCCTGGCTATAGCCGATGGTTATATGATATTGCGTGACGCCGAAACATTGGTTTGTATTGATATTTCAGAAAAATAAAAACGTATGAAG
>JAGYOI010000178.1 GCA_018399395.1 Prolixibacteraceae bacterium | reverse complement strand
AGCCATATCAAGGTCGGGCACATACTCTGCATCCCATAATGAACTTCCCCCTTCGCTGAAAGCCCTTAGCGAAACATTATCTTTCTCGTAATCGGCATGACGGTAAACCACTTTAGTGTTGTTGGCCAGGATCCACTCAACCGCATCAAAATCTTCAAGTTTCTTTTCCGAAACAATTGCCGAGCCTTCAAGCTCTTCTGAAATAAGTGAAGTACCTGAAGCAGCATCAACGTATGGCTCAACTTCGGTTGATTCAACCTTGTTTATAATGGCCATGGCTTCATCTTCCGAAAGGTGCTCTGCATCGGTTGGGCCTGTAATTACAATGGCACGGTTCTCCTGTGTAATCCATTCATCAGCTTTTGATGAAACTTCTTCGGCTGATATGGTTGGCAATATCTCCTTAGCAAAACGGAATTCCTCTTCAATACCGGGAACCGGCGATGCCTTAAGGTAATTTTGAACATATTCACGGCAAAACTCATCATTACGGATTTTATCACGCTCGTTGTAACGGCTTTCAAGCCGGGTGAGCATATTGGTCTTGGCCCTTTCGAGTTCAGACTCAACAAAGCCATGCTGCTTAACCCGTTGTGTCTCGGTCATAATTGCTTCCAGCGCTTTCGCTTCTTCACCATCGTTGGCTGTGGCACCAATCATATAAGCATCGTAACCGCGAACAAAGCCGCCCCGCTGGGTATATCCATTGATAAATGGCGGAGTGCCTTTTTGCAGCAACTCATTTATCCGCTGACCAGTCATGGAGTTATACAATGACCGTATATACATTTCCCGTATGTCGGCATAAGTTTTCTCCTCACCATCTTTATTTTCATCAAAAATATAAAGGTTAATGCTTGATTGTGATGCCTCATCGTCGGTTGCCAGTGCAAAATATGTTTCATCATGCTCCGGAATCTTAAAATCGGGTCTTTCTTTGGGATTATCAACAGCTTCAATTTCCGAAAACAACTCTTTTACTTTGGCTTCCACCTCATCAACATCGATATCACCTACAATAGCTATTGCCTGTAAATCGGTACGGTACCAGTCGTGATAAAAATCGCGCAGGGTTTCAGGGTCGTGATATTTAATTACTGTTGTGTCGCCAATAACATCGCGAACAGCCCATTTTGAACCTTTAAAAACTACAGGAAACCACTGGTTACGGAGCCTGAACGATGCTGTACGGCGTGTTCGCCATTCTTCGGCTATAACCCCACGCTCGAGGTCAATTTCTTCCTCGGTAAGCGACAAACGGTCAGACCAATCGTGCAACACCAGCAGGCAAGTATCTACGAGGCCTTCGTGCGTAGTAGGCACATCGCTCAAATTATAAACGGTTTCGTTAAACGAAGTGTAAGCATTAATGTTACGCCCAAATGCCACACCGTGATTTTCGAGTGTGTTCAAAATACCTTTGCCCTCGAAGTTCTCGGTGCCGTTAAATGCCATGTGCTCAAGAAAATGCGCTAATCCATTCTGATCGTCATTTTCGAGCAAAGCCCCTACATTTTGAATAATATAAAAACTAGCCCTGTTTTTGGGCTCTTCGTTATGCCTTATATAATAAGTCATACCGTTATCAAGAACACCAGTCCTGAGTTTCGGCTCAAGAGGTACAGGTTGGTTTAGTTCGGTTTGTGCAACACCTGCTTTTGTAAGAAATAAAACAAGAATTGCAGCCAGATAGAAAAATAGTTTACTCATTCTTATTAATTTTGAGGTTTGTTATATGATAGAATCAGTACAAAAATGCATTTATTTGTTACAGTATTGTTGTCCTATTTTCTCTAAAAGATGTTAAAATTCAAAATGATTAAGATGAAACAAATCAAAAACCTGGCCATTATTACCGTTTTGCTTAGCGCAGTTTCGTGCGATGTTTTAATGCAAACCGCTTCGCAGGTAATAACACAGGAACAGCCCCTCACCAAAGAAGAGGTAGCACGTGGACTGAAAGAAGCCCTTCGCGTGGGAGCCGACTCGGCTTTAACCAACCTGAACGATATTAACGGCTATTATCAGGATCCGTTGGTGAAAATTGACTTGCCACCAGAGACCGATAAAATTATTCAGTACGCTTCGAAAGTACCGGGCATCAGCGACATGATTGACGATGTGGTGCTGCAAATTAACCGTTCGGCCGAAGATGCTGCCGCCCAGGCTATGCCTGTTTTCAAAAAGGCCATTACATCAATGACCATTGAAGATGCGTGGGGAATCCTCAGGGGTGAAGATAATGCCGCCACACAATATTTGAACGAAAAAACGTACGACCAACTGGTAACCCTTTACATGCCCATTATGCAGAAATCGCTGAATAAGCCAATTGCTGGCAATGTATCGGCAGCCACTACCTGGGATGAATTAACAGGCACCTGGAATAAGTTTGCCAACTCGGTAGCCGGCAAAATGCTCGATGTTGATGCGGTGGATACACAACTCGACCGTTACGTTACCCAGCGCGCACTCGATGGTGTTTTCCTTAAAGTAGCCGATCGCGAACAGGATATCAGGACCAAAGCCGATGCCCGGGTAAACGATCTTTTGAAACGTGTTTTCGGAGAAAATCAATAATTTTTGCACTCAAAAATATTTGAGACAAAAGGCTTTTACTATTTTTGCACCTTCCGAAACCGGTTTTGTTTCGGTATGTTCAAAATAACAATAAAAAAATCAATCATGTTAACACTGAAATTCATTCAGGAAAATTCTGACCTAATAATAAATCGGCTCAAAGTAAAAAACTTTGATGCCACCGAAATCATTAACCAGGTTATTGAGCAAAACAACCGCCGAAAGGAAACACAGGCTGAAGTTGACCTGCTAAAAGCCGAAATGAACAAACTTTCGAAAGAAATTGGCAAACTGTTCAAAGAAAAAAAGATTGACGAAGCCAATGCTGCCAAAGAAAAAACAGCATCGCTCAAAGAACAAATAAAAACACTGGATAACGCTTTTACCAAAATAGATAATAACCTGAATGAATTGCTTGTCCAACTTCCTAACGTGCCGCATGAATTGGTTGAACCGGGAAAAGATGAAGAAGACAACGTTGAGATAAAACGATTTGGTGAAGTACCTGAACTACCCGATACCAAGAAACCACACTGGGAAATCATAAAAGATCTCGGCATTATCGATTTTGAGCTTGGCACAAAACTTACAGGTGCAGGCTTCCCGGTTTACAAGGGTAAAGGGGCAAAATTACAACGTGCGCTTATTTCATTTTTCCTCGATGAAGGTGAAAAAGCCGGTTACAACGAAGTGCTGCCCCCAATAATGGTAAATGAAGATTCGGGCTTTGGTACCGGACAGCTACCCGATAAAGAGGGTATGATGTACCACGCGCAAACCGATAACCTGTACATGGTTCCTACGGCCGAAGTTCCGGTAACCAACATTTACCGCGATGTAATTGTAGACGAAGACCAACTACCCATCAAAAATATTGCCTATACGCCATGTTTCCGCCGTGAAGCCGGTTCGTGGGGTGCCCACGTTCGCGGCCTAAACCGCTTGCACCAGTTCGATAAGGTTGAAATTGTACAAATTGCCAACCCCGAAACCTCGTACAAGCAACTCGACGAGATGGTCGAGCATGTTGAAAACCTGATAAAAAAGCTTGAACTGCCTTACCGCATTGTACGGCTTTGTGGTGGCGACATCAGCTTTACAGCAGCCATGACCTACGATTTTGAGGTGTACTCGGCCGCACAGGAACGCTGGCTTGAAGTAAGTTCGGTATCGAACTTTGAATCGTTCCAGGCCAACCGCCTGAAATGCCGCTATAAAGGCAAGGACATGAAAAAAACCGAACTGGCACACACCCTTAACGGAAGTGCATTGGCACTGCCACGCATTGTAGCGGCCATTATTGAAAACAACCAAACCGAAAATGGCATAAAAATGCCTAAAGCACTGATTCCCTACACTGGTTTTGATTTTATAGACTAAGCTGATACCACAGGATTCAGAGACAATACGAAAAGCCGGAAAAATTCTTTTATCTTTTTTCGGTTTTTCTTTTGGTGGAAAAAAAACCTTTTCTATTTTTGCATCGCCTTTCACAACAAGGGCACAGGTTCAATAAATGTAATAAAATTCCCTAGTAGCTCCCCGATGTACATCGGGGTTAGAGCGGTCCGCGATGGACATCGGGATTAATCCGTAGGTCGTTGGTTCTCCACGACGTACGTCGGGACTACAGATTTATTTGAAATGAACCATTTATACTCCCTAGTAGCTCAGTTGGTTAGAGCGGTCCGCGATGGACATCGGGATTAATCCGTAGGTCGTTGGTTCAAGTCCTACAGATTTATTTGAAATGAACCATTTATACTCCCTAGTAGCTCAGTTGGTTAG
>JAGYOI010000177.1 GCA_018399395.1 Prolixibacteraceae bacterium | reverse complement strand
TTCCGGATGTTGGGGACCATCAAACCTTTGGGGGTTTGTACGGAAATGCCAACATCAACATAGTTTGGTGTTACAATTTCTTCACCATCAATTTGCGAATTAACCGTTGGGTATAAACGTGCAGCAATGCTTACCGCTTTGGCAAAAAAGCCCATAAAGCCAAGCTTGAAGCCATATTTCTCGACAAAACTGTTTTGCATGGCCTTGCGCAGCTCCATTACCGTGCTCATGTCAATTTCGTTGAAGGTAGTGAGCATGGCTGTTTCATTCTTTACTTTAACAAGCCGCTCGCTCAATTTGCGACGGAGCATTGACATTTTATTTCGTTCTTCTTCACGAGATGCTTCAGAAGTATCTTGTGTGGTTGTTGGTTGTTTATTTTTAGATTCGATGACTGCATTAACTTCATTTTTAGTAATGCGCCGCAGCCCATTGATGATATCATCAACATTGAGGTTGTTGTCTTTCATCATTTCAGCGGCCACGGGGGTAACTTTGGCCTTGTTTTCTTCGGTTTTTGGTTTGTCAGTTGTTTCCTTATCGGCTATCCTGGCTGTATCCTCTGTATTTGATTTTTCCTGCTCCTCCGGTTTTGAGCCTTTACTATCTTTTCCCTCACTTTTATCAGATTCCCCACTCCCCGGGTCTGTCGAACCACCGGTTACTGAGCCTGTCGAACCACCGGTTGCTGAGCTTGCCGAAGTATCTATTGTATATGCAACAGCCCCAACTTTAACAGTTTCGCCTGCCTTAACTTTAATGCTTATTTTTCCGCTTTCTTCGGCTACAAGTTGAAGCGTTGCTTTTTCAGATTCTATTTCGGCCAGTTCATCGTTTTTTTCAACGTAAGCACCGTCTTTAACAAGCCATTCGGCTAATTCAACTTCCGAAATTGATTCTCCGGGACTGGGTATTTTAAATTCTTTAATCATATTATGATTGTTGAGAATGACTATTCATTGTTAAAAATTTTATCTGCAATACGCTTGAAACGACGGTTATGTTGTTCCATTAATCCGCCTGCCGGACTGGCGCTTTCCTTGCGGGCTACCACTTCGAGATTGAAATGTGGGTAATTTCGTCCCACGTATGGTGCTGCCCCCATGTTTTCGGGTTCGTCCTGGGCCCAGATTTTGCGTTCAGCATTTTTATATTTTTCAATATAACCTGCAATTTGTTTCCCGGGAAAGGGGTATAGTTGTTCAACTCTGACCAGGGCAATGTCATCACGTTTTTCTTTTTCACGAATTTCATCGAGGCTGTAAAATATTTTGCCGGTTGTAAATACCAGGGTTTTCACCTTCTCAGGGTTTACCGCTTCATCGTCGATGGTTTCTTTGAATTGCCCGTTGAGGTCGTCAAACGTGCTGACAACTTTTGGATGCCGCAGTAAACTTTTGGGGGTGAAAATAACCATCGGTATGCGATACTCCCACAACATTTGCCGGCGCAGTGCATGAAAAAGGTTGGCCGGTGTTGTAAGGTTCATTAACTGGATGTTGTTATGGGTTGCCTGGGCGATAAAGCGCTCGATGCGCGCACTGGAGTGTTCGGGCCCCTGGCCTTCGTAGCCATGTGGCAAATACATTACCAGGCCATTGTACAGCCCCCATTTCTCTAAAGCTGATGTAATGTATTGGTCAATAATAGTTTGAGCCCCGTTGCTGAAATCGCCAAACTGGGCTTCCCAAATGGTGAGCACATCGGGCATGGCCAGTGCATAGCCATACTCGAAGCCCAATACCCCGTATTCTGACAAGGGCGAATTAAATACATGAACGTTGGGCACGCCGGGTTTGATATCGTTTAGCGGGAAGTATTTTTTCCCGGTATCTTCTTCTACGAGGGCGGCATGACGGTGTGCAAAAGTGCCCCGCTGTGAATCTTGCCCGCTCAAACGTACCGGGTGGCCATCGTTTACCAGGCTGCCATATGCTAAAAACTCACATAAGGCCCAGTCGAGATGGTCTTCTTCCACCATTTTCTTTCTTGTTTCAACAAGCTTTAAAGCTTTGCGATAGAATTTCTTATCGGGGGGAAGGTTGAACAATAAACGGGCTATTTCTTTTAGTTCCTTTTCATTCACACCCGTTTTTACCGGTTTGAACAAATCGGCCTTTACCGGATTTTTAAAACGTTTGTATTCGTTTACCAGAAAATTAGTAATGTTTACCTTGTCATCTTTTCTCGATTCTTCAAGTTTTTTATCCAGTAGTTCGTCGAATTCAGAAACACGTTTTTTTATTTCATCCTTTGTTGTTACTTTTCTTTCAATAAGCTTCTGTGCATATATTTCGGCCGGGTTCGGATGTTCACCTATTGCCTTGTATAGCAAAGGTTGTGTGAACCGGGGTTCATCCCCTTCGTTGTGCCCGTATTTTCGATACGACAATACATCGATGAACACATCGCTCTCGTACCGCTGCCTGAACTCCATGGCTAATTTTACAGTATAAATAAGCGCTTCAACGTCGTCGCCGTTAACATGAAACACCGGGGAGCGTGTAACCTTAGCAACATCGGTGCAGTAGGTGCTTGAGCGGGCTTCGAGGTAGTTAGTGGTAAAGCCTACCTGGTTGTTGATGACAATATGAACGGAGCCACCGGTTTTATACCCGGTGAGGTTGGCCATTTGCACGGTCTCGTAAACAACGCCCTGGCCTGCAATTGCTGAATCACCGTGTATGATAATTGGGGCTACTTTTGTGTCATCGCCATTGTATGTTGAGTCGATACGCGAGCGGGCCATCCCGACTGTTAATGGTGTTACAGCTTCGAGGTGTGAAGGGTTGGGGAGCAGGCTTAGCCTTACTTTTTTGCCACTGTCGGTTGTGATTTCATTTTCATAACCGAGGTGATATTTTACATCACCCAATGAAATGTCACCACTGTATTCTTTTCCGAAAAATTCACGGAAGATATTTTCATAAGGTTTTTTGATAATATTGGCAAGCATATTTAAGCGTCCACGGTGTGCCATGCCAATTACAAATTCAGCAATGCCAAGCTCAGAGCCTTTTTCAATGATGGCATCAAGGGCTGGTATCATGGCTTCGCTTCCTTCGAGCGAAAAACGTTTTTGCCCTACAAATTTTTTATGGATGAAATTTTCAAATCCTACGGCTTGTTTCAGGTGGTCGTAAATATGAAGGCTTTCTTCGGGATTGAATTCCTGACGGTTGCGGGTGCTTTCCATTTTGCGTTTAAGCCAGTCAACCACCTCGGGCTTACGCATGTAAAGATATTCAACACCCACCGATTCGCAGTATGTGTCTTGCAAATGATCAATAATTTCCTGAAGGGTTGAAGGACCAAGACCAATTTCACTACCAGCTTCAACAATTTCGTTGAGGTCGTCATTGTTGAGGTTGAAGTTCTCAATATCGAGTGTTGGTGTGTATTTGCGGCGTGTACGCACCGGGTTGGTACGGGTGAAAAGATGCCCCCGCTGGCGGTAACCCTGTATGAGGTTGAGAATTTTAAATTCTCTGTCGATATTTACACATTCAGAAGGTTTTAGCTTTTTTGAGAAATTTTCGGAAGCTAATTCAAAGCCCTTAAAAAAATTGACCCAACTTTCGTCGAGGTCATCCGGGTTGTTTTTATAATCTTGATACAAGGCTTCAATAGCCTCTGTATCAAGATTGCTGACAGGCGATTCTTTTTTTTGCATAGTAAACAATCGAAATGATATGATTTACCATTAAAGACATTTAAATCGCCTGTTTTGTTTAGTGTTAGACTGATTTTTTTTAGTCTTCTTCCATAATTATAACTTTTTCAATTTCGTCGCCCGGTTTTATTTTGTCAATTACATCGAGCCCTTCGTAAACCTTACCGAAGCAAGTGTGTTGGCGGTCGAGGTGTGCTGTGTTTTCGCGGTTGTGGCAGATAAAAAACTGCGAACCACCGGTGTCGCGGCCTGCATGTGCCATTGATAAAACACCGCGGTCGTGGTACTGGTTGTCGCCATCGAGCTCGCACTTGATGTTGTACCCGGGGCCACCGGCACCTGTGCCATCGGGGCAACCGCCCTGGATTACAAAACCGGGGATTACGCGGTGAAAGTTGAGGCCGTCGTAAAAACCATCTTCCGATAATTTCACAAAGTTGGCAACTGTTCCGGGAGCATCATTTTCGTAAAATTTAATTTTCATTACACCTTTGCTGGTGTGCATTTCGGCTTTAAGCATATTGTATTATTTTTTTGATTCTTGCGGCAAAGATACAACGAAAGTGGGTGATTTTCTACAAATAGGCTATAATGATGTTGTGGCTCATTTGTAATTAAGATAAAGCTCAAATTGGGGTCTGTTTTGAGCTCAATTTAGTATCTTTGTGAGCTAAAACAAACACAATGATTGATTCAAGAGAAAAACAAATA
>JAGYOI010000176.1 GCA_018399395.1 Prolixibacteraceae bacterium | reverse complement strand
AATTAAAAGAGCAGTTGTGAAGAATCTGTAGATTATTGGAGAAGCAACGAAAAAGATACCTGCTGATTTGAAGTTATTCATTAAAAATATGGTCTGTATACGCTGCCAGATGGTAGTGAAAGCCGAACTTGAAAAACTTGGACTGGATTATACTCAGGTAAAAATCGGAGAAGTTGATTTAGCTGGAAATATACAGCCGGAACAACTGGAACAATTAAAAACAGATTTAAAAAAGGCAGGATTGGTTTTAATGGATAACAAAAAAAGGGTTCTTGTTGAGAAAATAAAAAGTGCAATTATCGAATTGGTGCATTATAAAGAGGATCAAATCAAAGTAAACCTTTCGGATTACCTGAGTGAAAAACTCACTTACGATTATACCTACCTTGCCAATCTTTTTTCGGAGGTGAAAGGCATCACCATCGAAAAATTTTACCTCACTCACAAAATTGAAAGGGTAAAAGAACTAATTGTTTACGATGAACTGAATCTTTCAGAAATCGCTTACAGAATGCATTACAGTAGTGTAGCCCATCTTTCCAATCAGTTTAAAAAATACACCGGCCTTACCCCGTCACACTTCAAAAAACTCAAAAATAAACGTCGTGGAACACTTGAAGATGTGTGAATGATGTAAATTAAATCGTTAATTGTATAACACTTTCGAATAAATTTCTGAGTAACTTTGTAAAAATTACTCTATAAGGAGTGGCATACAAATGAACGAAATAGAAAAATCGAAAATTCATATCCTCATCAAAGTCCTTGAGTACATCCCCAATTCGGTGGTGAGCAAAACAATTATCCGGAAAACCACCGGAAATATTAGTATTGTTGCCATTGATACCGGCGAAGCACTGGCTGAGAAAATTTCTCCGTTCGATACGTTTATTCATATTATTGAAGGAGCGGCCGAAGTTATTATTGATAATCAGCCCAGCTTATTGCAAACTGGAGAAGGCATAATTATACCTGCCCATACTTCAAATACTGTAAAAGCAAACGAGCGGTTTAAAATGATTTCAACAGTGATAAAAAGCGGATATGAAGAATATTAATATGAAATTAGCTTATATTGCAACTTATCCACCCCGTGAATGTGGCATTGGAACATTTACCAACAACCTGTTTAAATCGATGCTGGATGGAAACGCCAACCAGGACGAAGAGAATGAGGGTTTTGTAGTTGCGTTAAACGATAACGACCTTACCTATAAATACCCCGAAGAAGTTAAATCAATCATCAGACAGGATCACCAGGCAGACTATTTAAAAGCAGTGAAGTACATCAATTTAAGCGGTGCCGACGTTTGTATACTTCAGCACGAATTTGGCATATTTGGCGGACAAAGCGGGGTTTACATTCTTCCCTTGCTTCACCGGCTGGAGATACCGCTCATTGTTACACTTCACACCATACTCAAAACGCCGTCGTACAACGAGAAAGCGGTTTTAAAGGAAATTTGCAAAATGGCTCAGAAAATAGTTGTGATGAGCCAAAAAGCCATTGAGTTCCTGACCACTATTTACGATGTGCCGGAAGAAAAAATTGCACTGATTGAACATGGCGTCCCGGATATTCATTTCAATCCTGAAAAATCGAAAAAAGAGTTTAAACTTGAATCCAGGAAAGTGCTGCTTACTTTTGGTTTCATCGGGCGAAGCAAGGGGATTGAAACGGTAATAAAAGCATTGCCTGATGTGGTTAAAAAGTACCCTGAACTCATTTACATTGTTTTGGGGAAAACCCACCCGAATGTGCTGCGGCACTCGGGTGAAGAATACCGTATTTCCCTTCTGCGGCTGGTGAAAAAACTTCAGCTCGAAAAACATGTAATATTTCTGAATGAGTTTATCGATGAACAAAATTTATTTAAGTATTTGTATGCCTGCGATATATACATCACACCTTATTTAAACGAAGCCCAGATTACCAGCGGAACACTTTCGTATGCGGTTGGAGTAGGAGCCGCTGTTTTGTCAACGCCCTACTGGCATGCCGAAGAATTACTGGCAAAGGGAAGAGGCCGGTTGTTTAATTTTAATGATTCGGATGAGCTTGCAAAAACATTAACAGAGCTTTTCGATAAACCGGAAGAAATAAAAGAACTAAAAATTAACGCCGGTGAATTTGGTAAAAAGATTACCTGGCCGAAAACCGGAGAAAAATACGTAGCACTTGCCGAAAAATTAGCGAAGGATGTGCGGCTGGACATTACCCAAAAAGAACAAGAGCCTGATCTGCTCATCCTTCCCCCGTTTTCGCTTGCCCATATTAACAGGCTCACCGATGACACCGGCATCATTCAACATGCCAAATTCGGTATTCCCAATTTAAAGGAAGGTTATTGCCTCGACGACAATGCGCGGGCTTTGCTGATGGTATTAATGGCTTACCGGGAGATGAAAGATAAGCGGGCGCTTGAATTGTCACCTGTTTATCTGAGTTTATATTCATTATTCCAGAATCCTGGATGGCACTTGTAATTTTTGAGTTTCAGCCGTAATTTCCTGGATGAGAAGGGGTCTGAAGATTCATTTGACGGACAATCTGGGCCCTTGGTTATTTGCTGGGGAATGCACCAAATGATGCTTATTATTACCAAACAGGCAAACTTATATTCTTAACGCAGTTCCAAATTTTGAAAGTTAAGATCCATCAGGGGAATTTGCCAAATTACCTCACGATTGGAAACTTATTATCTGAAAGCAATCCTTCTGACGATTCAATGACTGAAATGTTAAGAAGGCTCGCTAATGTATTGTTGAAGCACTACTTCATGACAATCCAGACCAAAGATTGGAATTGGTTTGAATCTTGCTGGCTTATGACAATGGAATTCTTCCTTTGTCCCTCTTGCATTCGGCCGGAATATTAAATGATGATATAATAAAGCAAACGGCCATTGATTCCATGGATTTTCTGGACAGAGCACACACTGAAGGATAATTATCTATCGGTAATAGGCAATGAGAAATGGTACAAAAGGAAGGCGAACGCTCTGTTTTGCCCAGCAGCCCATCGATGCCATGCAATGGTGTTAATGTATCACCAGGCATTTCATTTAACAGAGAACAAAGAGTACCTGAATAAATGTTAATTTGCAGTTTTTTCGGCTTCGGAGTTTGAATCCGATTTGTTTGCAAATGCCATTGTTGCACTCAAGGTGAAAATCATTACGATTACGAAAAAAATAATTCTTTTCATTTTGTATTTTTTTTAATTTAATATACCCAAAGGTACCGGATAAAATCACTTTACTTGTTACACAATTCAAATTAAGATTTACATCATTCACACATTTCAGTGTCAATCTACAGGCAATACCTACCCCGGTTCGTGAATAAATACTGCTTTAATTTTGCCTCACTTAAGCCTTCTGGGGGTTTTTCAACTCATCCAAAAGTTCGTGCAAATTAACTGTTGCATAAGTGGATGCATAATCCGACATGGCATAAGGTATAATCAATTCGTCATTATGAATCATCGATCCGCAGGAATAAACCACATTGGGTACATATCCTTCCCGTTCTTCTGCATTGGGAAGCAGCAGGGGTGATTTTAACCTCCCGATTTCTTTTTCCGGATTTTCGAGGTCGAACAACGAAGCTCCCAAAGTATATTCGCGCATAGGGCCAACCCCATGTGTTATCACCAGCCAGCCATCCGCTGTTTCAATGGGTGAGCCACCATTTCCAATCTGAATAAATTCCCACGGATATTTAGGGTTGTTGTAATAATTTAGCTTCGTGCCAAATATTTATATTATCCGAATAAGAAATGTAATTATTAAACCCATCCAACCGGCAAAGCATGGCATATTTTCCGTTCACTTTCCTGGGGAAAAGCGCCATGCCCTTGTTTTGGGCAATTTCGCCATGAAGCGGCAATATTTTAAAATGATAAAAATCACGGGTTTCAAGCATTTTTGGTAATATGGTGGTTCCATCGTAGGCAGTATAAGTAGCATAGTAAATGGTTTCACCGTTATCGTCCGTGAACTTAACGAAGCGGGCATCTTCAATCCCGTTTTTCTCGTTTACCGAAACCGGGAATATAACCCGTTCGGAGATATTTGTATCCAGCGAAAAATCAAGTTCGTAGTGCGACTTGGCGAGCCACATGATTTGATTAAAAAGAATTTCTTTATCGGCGGCCAGATGAAGTGATCTCCTTGCATCTTTTATACAATCACGGAGTTCACCATAGGTAAATGTATCGTTTAGCTTGTCAAGTACCAAACCCGAAGGGATCAAGGTATGGATATCCTTCATTTCATCGAGTTTGCTTTTAAACGAAACTTTATCGTAAATATGTTTTCTTATGTGTTGGGCCTCCTCCAGCATATTGCCAACCGGTTCAATGAAAAGGATGTTGTTTTTATCCAACACGCCGGTGC
>JAGYOI010000175.1 GCA_018399395.1 Prolixibacteraceae bacterium | reverse complement strand
CAACCAATAAGCCGGTTTGAAACTTTCTGGAAAATTTATAAGTAGATTTATCAAAATAACTCACCCCACTTCGTGTGCCAATCCAAAGATTCCCTGTAACCGGATCACTTGCAATACATTGCACGTCATGATTGAAAAGGCTGGTTAAATCCTTATCACGATGTTTGAATGTAGTAGTTTCAACTCCGTTATAAAGATTCAATCCATCATCGGTCCCAAACCACATAAATCCTTCCTCATCTTCATAAATGCAGTTTATACGATTTGATGACAACCCGTCATTATTGGTATAGTGGTTAAAATAGAAGTAATGATCTTCAGGTTGTGCAAAAGTTTGAACACTGATGAGAAGTATTAGAAATGCAAACAAAAAAGCACCATTTTTGCATTTCAAAGAATTATGTATGGTTAAATTTAGCATTTTCAAATTTATAAAATAAACAAAAACAGCCTGCAAAAATGCAAGCTGTTTTTCATTCAATATGAAATTGTTTTTAATAAACTTTTTTCTACAATAATTTACATTTTAAAAAACTTAACCAGCTCAGTAAGGCTCTCGGCCTGTGCGGCCATCTCTTCGGCATTTGCGGCCATTTCTTGCGATGCAGATGCATTTTGCTGTGTAACGTTATTCATTTGCTGGATGGAGTTGTTAACCTGTACAACACTGTTGCCCTGTTCAATATTCGAGTTCACAAAATCCTGAATGTGGTTATTTGACATTTCAATCTCAGGCATTAACTCGTTCATCGATTTTGTTGCCTCAGTTGTATCTTCCTGGCTTTTTTCAGAAAGCTTGCTAACATTAGCCGCCAAATCTTTACTGGCATCGGCAAGTTTGCGAACCTCTGCTGCAACTACAGCAAACCCACGTCCGTATTCTCCGGCACGAGCAGCCTCAACAGCGGCATTTAACGAAAGAATGTTAATTTGGAAAGAAATATCATTAACGCCTGAAATGTGTTGAGATATTTTTTCATAAGTATCCATTGCATACTTTAAGCCATTAACCATGTCAGTTACGCCTTGTTTAACAGTTGCTGAAATGTTTCCGGTTTCTTTAGCTTTCTCAATATTTTGATCGATAGTAGCAGATATCTCTTCAAAGGTTGAGGACACTTCTTCAAGATTTGATGCTTGTTCTGCTGCCCCCTGCGATAATTCTTCTGAAATAGAACTTAAATGTGTGCTATTATTGGTTAAGTTATCGGCACTTACCTGTATCTCTCCTATTATTTCTTTCAACTTTTCTGCCAAAATAAAGAGTGAATTATTTAAGACACCTATTTCATTTTTTGAATTTGTTTTCACGATATCAAGCTTTAATTCACCTTCTGATAAATTTTGTACTTGTCCAATAGCCCTCTGTAACGGAACTGCTATTTTTTTTCTGATCAAAAGAAAAATATAGGTACCCACAATAATATTTAACGGCACGGCCCACAACGAATGAATTTGCCCCAACTGTCCTACAAATGACATGTCAACACTCACCAGCAGAATTAAAATCAAGATATAATGCGACATGGTAAACATGATGGATGATTTAAAAATCCATTTTAGGATGAAACGTGATGTAACATAAACCCCCAACACTATAAAAAACATTGAAATAAGTCTCTCCATAACTCCCCTCTTTAAATAATCTCTTTATTATCAAAGTTTAAGTAACGACAAAATTAAATAAGTAATTTTAAAAATTGACAACAATAGTCACAAAATCCGGATAACAAGCTAATAATTAACCAAAAAAGCGGGGAACCACCCCCGCTTACCAGTTACTTATGAGCAATCAAAATAAAATAAAAACCATTAAACCATGTGTAATATGAATCTACCTTATTTGAAATTTTAAATATTTTTATTCTAAACTCTGCTTTTTGTTTTTACAATTTGTTCAATCTGATCGGCTTGTAAAACGCCTGCTCCCTGCCATTTTATTTCACCATTTTGAAAAAGGATCAAAGTTGGTATGTTTCGCACACCATATTTCATGGCAGCATTCCCATTCTTATCAACATCAACTTTAATAACTCTAACAGTATCGTTCATGTTTTCAGCAACCTGTTTTAATATGGGTGCCATCATTTTGCAAGGGGCACACCAATCGGCATAAAAGTCGACCAATACAGGCTTTCCACTATTTATTATTTCGTTGAATGATGCCATTTTTCAATTTATTTTGATGATGTTGATGCCGGTATCTGCATTAATAAAAATCAAGCAGAATAACCGGCAAACCACCACCAACATTAAAATAACCATTAAACCTAATAAAACCCCATCTGTAAAATTTTAGTTGCTTTCTTCGTTCAGGGATGATTCTTCTTTTACTTTTTTCTTCTTGTTTGAGCTTCCCAGTAAAAGTCCCATCAATGCACCATATATTGTAGAATTATGCCATTGTGAGGTGATAGGGCAGGTACCAGAATTACATCCGATAAAATGCCAGTATAAAAATCCGGCCAATGCACCTAAAGCTGCACCAATAATATAACTCTTATATTTTATTATAAAATTTAGCATTGTTTTATTTGTTTATACAATGCAAATTAAAAGAATAATGAAAAGTAGTTTGGTAACAATTATCACACAAGTGAAGCGTAATCAATTTTATTGCGCCCTATGGTAATTGAGCCCTCTTTTTCGAGTTGTTTTAACAAGCGGCTTATCACTTCGCGCGATGTAGTTAAGCTGTTGGCAATTTCCTGATGTGTGCCGGTATAAATCGTTTCGCCTGTAACTTTAAAACGGTCGTTAAAGAATTTCAGTAAACGTTCGTCCATTTTCTTAAAGGCAATGCTGTCAATTGTCGTAAGTAATTCATCGAAGCGGTTTCGGTATGCATACATCACAAACTCTTTCCAGGTTGTGTACTCCAGCATCCAGCGGTCCAGACAATCAACAGGGATTCGAATAATTTCGGTATCCACCTCGGCATAAGCGCCAATATTGCTTTGCATGCGCCCCATACAACAGGTTAAGGCCATAGCACAAACCTGACCGGGATTTAAGTAATACAGCAACACTTCCCTTCCTTCAGAATCGCGCCGGCAAACTTTTATAAGACCTTCAAGAACGATGGGGAAACTTTTAATGTATTTTCCTTCCGACATCAATTCATCACCGTCCTCTACGGTTACCCATTCTCCTTCTTTTGAAATATCGTCAAGCAAAGCTGCTTCAAAAAAAGGAAATCGTTTGCGTAAAATATCGATTGAAATTGGTATGTCGTGAATCTCCATAAATAAAAGTTTTAACAAAAATAAATAATATAATGCAATCCTGTAGCAAGATCATCTCAAAATATAATAACATAAAAAACTGCAACAAATCTGTGATGAAATGTTGCAGTTTAAATATTAACAGGGCACTTAGATTACTCAATATCTTTCCAAACTAAAGCGCTGGCTCCAACAATAGCCGCGTTACCGAGCGATAGTTCCGATTTCAAAACTTTAACCTTACCTTTAAATACAGGAATCAAATGTTTTTCCATCGATTCAATTGTTGGCTTGAAAATGTAATCACCAGCGGCGGTTGGTCCTCCGAAAAGGAATATAGCCTCCGGACTTAAATGATGTACCGTATCGGCCAATGAAATGCCTAACCAGTGGCCGGTTTTTTCAAACACTTCCAGTGCAACTTTATCGCCTTTTTCAGCAGCATCGAATATTGCCTTAGAATCAAGCTCGTTAAACGATTTATCTGCCAACAGGCTATCTGCTGCATTATCGCGTGCTAAAATTTCAAAAGCGGTACGCTTCATTCCGGGTGCAGAACAATAGGCTTCAAGATGGCCGTTTCCACCGCATCCACACTTGCGTCCACCTGGAATTAACGTAGTATGTCCACATTCGCCTGCAAAGCCATCGGCACCGTAAACCAAATCACCATTAACAATAAGGCCGCTTCCAACTCCCGTTCCCAGGGTAAACATGGCAAAGTTTTTCATACCCTTAGCCCCGCCATATACCATTTCGCCAATAGCTGCAGCATTGGCATCATTGGTTAACGTAATAGCCTTGTAATCAGGAAATTTCTTTTTCAACAGATCGACAAAAGGGACAACTCCTTTAAACGATAAATTAGGTGCATGTTCAATTGTTCCATTGTAATAATTTCCATTTGGAGCTCCAATGCCTACACCCAGGATTTCTGCCTCAGGGTTGTCATTTTTCACTTTCTTTTTCAAGTAATTAATAGCCGAAGCCATTTCCTCGATATACTGATCAACATCTCCATGTGATGGTGTTGAAATTGAGGTTTTATTCAGCACTTCACCTTTCTCATCAACCACACCAATGGCAGTATTGGTACCACCTATATCTATTCCAATTGCTAATTTCATAATTTTTTATTTTTATTAATTAAATATTAGTCTCTTCTAATTTTGTTTCCTTTAGCTGCATAGAAGAA
>JAGYOI010000174.1 GCA_018399395.1 Prolixibacteraceae bacterium | reverse complement strand
CGCAAATAAAGCACCTGCCCGCTACGGGCTTCCTGTTCTTTGTCCATCCGGTTAAGCCGATACAGCCGGTTTAGTTTTATGCCATATTTCTGGGCCACATCGTGCATTGTCTGTCCGGCTTGCACACGGTGTTTTTCATGCCCTTTGGGTGCGTTATACCGTTTGCGTTCAAGGTAAATCAGTTCATTCTTTTCAGGTTGCACTGCATCTTTGGGCAAGTCGTTGTAATGGATTATTTCCCATCGTTTCATATCCATCTCCCTTGCTATGCTTTCATAAGTGTCGCCCGGCATTGCTCGTATAGCCTCAAGCCCGTTTACAATCATAACTTCGCGGTTATCGTACGGGTTAATTTTCAGGTTGTCAAAGGTCTCAATCACTTTTTCCCGCGCATTGTCTAATGCATTTTTATCATCCGTTTCAATTTTCGGGATATACTGAGCAAGTTCCCCGGGTTCAACCTCATCAAGCAAGTACAACTTCTCATCTTCAATAATCTTAATCAGCCTGTTGGCATATTTTGGGTCGGTGGCATACCCCGCCTTTTTCAACCCTCGCGCCCACGCTTTGTAGTTGGTGTGGCCAAGCTGGAACAAAAAACTATAGCGCCCGTTTTGCATCAAAAAATCCGTGTGGTCGATATACGATTCCTCCACCGTCCGGTATTTCCTGAAACACTCGTTTAGCGCATCGTCATGGTGGTAAACCCGCGCGCCCTTCCAGTCGTTCCGGCACTTAATCCCAAAGTGGTTGTTCGACCGCCTCGACAGCTTGCTGTTGCCGTTGCCCGATTCAAGGCACCCCTGCGCCATGGTAATGCTGGCCGGAATCCCGCTCCTGTGCATTTCTTTGATAGCCAGAACTTTGTACTGGTCAATATACTCGCTTCTCGACATGCGCGTTTGCGAATTCGCAAAAAGTGTAACCAACAACAAAGCCGATATCGAAATAAAAAGAATTTGTTTCATAAAACTGATAATAATGTTTTGGCGGGCTACGGTCTCCGGCTATTAGTGCCCTCGTTGCGCCCGTGTTTCACGCGTCACCCGGGTAGCTTCCAAAGGTCGCCCCCGGTTGCCGGTTCAACATCGGCCGCACCATCGGCCAGCTAACCGCCTCCAACCTGCCCGGGGCCGATGCGTTTTCATTGCCACCACGTTTAACATCAGCAAAAATAAAAAAAATGACACCCGAAACCACGGGCTTTTATGCAACAATGAAAAAAATTGTACATTTGGGCAAATACATTTTATATGGAACGGAAGAAAATAGCGATTGAGTATATCGAAATATCATCAATTGATGAACTTACAACCTCCGATGCCTATTTAGTGGCAAAAGCCCGCGAAGTGGCCAACAATGCATGGGCACCTTATTCAAAATTTCTGGTAGGTGCAGCGGTCGAGCTAACCAATGGCAAAGTAATTACCGGCAATAATCAGGAAAACGCGGCCTATCCGTCGGGATTATGTGCCGAGCGGGTTGCACTTTTCGCGGCCAACGCCAATTATCCCAATTCGCCGGTCAAAACCATTGCCGTTACCGCATTCAACAAAAACGGACAAACCAAAACCCCGGCCAAGCCATGTGGTTCCTGCCGTCAGGCCATACTCGAGTCGGAGCTCCGTTTTGAGCATCCCATCCGCCTTATTCTCGACGGGGCAGAACAAATTCATATTGTTGAGGGAATCAAAAACCTGTTGCCCCTCAGTTTTGGTAAAGATGATTTGTGAAAGGTGGTTTCAGGTTTACCCTGTGAAATAACGCTTTGCGTTAAAATCTCCGATTTTATTTCACAGGGTGAAGGTTTAGCTCCGCTGATTTCGCAAGCTCAATTCAGGTTTTGGTTGATGAAGCAATTGACTCTATGATAGATTTATTATTAATTTTGATTTGAATACAGCTATGGATACAGATAATCAGCTAAATAATGACTGGCGCAAAGTTGCCTCGGTAATATACCATAAGCCGGTCGATTCAAAAATATTTGGTGAGGTTGAGCTTGATGTAACCCACCTCGAAGAATACATATCTGAACAACGAAAAAAAGGCATAAAAATAACCCTTACACATGTTTTTACACTTATTGTTGCCCGCTGTCTCAAAAACGAGGTGCCTGCACTTAATGCTTATGTGCGCAGGGGAAGGGTAGTGCCACGTAAATCGGTCGATGCCATGGTAAGCGTCCTTCAGCGCGATGGTAGCATGGGGTCGGTAAAAATTTCCAATGTCGATACTATGAATGTTGAACAAATTGCAGATTTTCTGAATAACGAAATTCAAAACGCCCGGAATGGAAACGAAAATGGCTCCCCGGGGGCCAAACACATGATAGCATCATTACCCTGGCCTTTACGCAACTGGGTATTTGGTTTTTACAAATGGCTGGTCATCAAAATGGGTTTTTCGCTTCCGGGCACGGGGCTTAACCCCAATAGCTTTGGTTCATTTGTAATATCCAATATTGGAAGCCTGGGGCTCGAAACCGGTTACCCGGCCCTCATGCCCAGCTCAAATGTGGCATTTGTATTGGTCTTGGGTGGGGTAAAAAAGAAACCGGTGGTAGTTAACGATGAAATTGTGCCCCGCCGAATCATTTCGCTTTCAATTGTGATTGACCACCGTGTTGTAGATGCATCACACGGCGGACAACTATTCCGTTACATCAAGCAATTTGCCAAACACCCCGAAAAATTAGATGTGTAATAGCCCTGCACATCCATAAGATAAATTTGTCTTTTTTATAAAAAAAAGCTATATTTGCACATCAAAATTGTGGAAAGATTTGTGAATGATTGCAACCACAGAAAAAAATGCTAAAGCGTTCGTTTCCGCTTTCTTGCAATTCAGATTCACAAATCCCGCTTTTTCTTTTTATTAATCTCCCCACAATTGGGGTTAAAAAGTTAAATTATGGGATATTTATTTACTTCAGAATCGGTGTCGGAGGGACACCCCGATAAAGTGGCCGATCAAATTTCAGATGCACTTCTCGACATCATAATCGCGTTCGACCCCGAAGCTAAAGTTGCATGCGAAACGTTGGTTACGACCGGGCAGGTTGTGCTTGCCGGCGAAATCAAAACCGAAACGTATATCGATGTGCAGGAAGTGGCACGTGGAGTAATTAACCGCATTGGGTACACCAAAGCAGCTTACCGTTTCGATGGCGATTCTTGCGGCGTGTTTTCATCCATACATGAGCAAAGTGCCGATATTAACCGTGGTGTGGTACGCGAAGACCCGATGGAACAGGGTGCCGGCGACCAGGGCATGATGTTTGGCTATGCCTGTACCGAAACCGATAACCTGATGCCGCTGTCGCTCGACCTTTCGCATAAACTGCTGATTGAACTGGCTGATTTGCGCCGCGAAAACGACGATATAACGTATTTGCGCCCCGATTCAAAATCGCAGGTAACCATCGAGTACGACGATAACGGACAACCAAAACGTGTTCATACCATAGTGGTCTCAACACAGCACGATGAGTTTATCATCCCTGAAGACAGCAGCCGCGAGGCACAACTCAAAGCCGATGAGCAAATGATTGAAAAAATCCGTGAGGATGTAATCAAAATACTGGTGCCAAGGATTAAAACAAAATTGCCTGAAAGGGTACGGGAATTATTCGATGACGAAATAATTTACCACGTGAACCCAACCGGCAAGTTTGTTATTGGGGGGCCACACGGCGATACCGGACTTACCGGCCGTAAAATTATTGTTGACACCTATGGCGGAAAAGGTGCGCACGGTGGAGGTGCTTTCAGCGGTAAAGACCCCTCGAAGGTCGACCGCTCGGCCGCTTATGCATCACGCCATGTAGCCAAAAATTTGGTAGCCGCCGGCGTGGCCGACGAAATACTGGTTCAGGTTGCGTATGCTATTGGGGTGGCTAAGCCCATGAATATTTTTGTAAACACGTATGGTACATCAAAAGTAAACATGAGCGACAGTGCCATTGCCGATAAAATTGCTGAAATATTCGACATGCGCCCAAAAGCAATTGAAGACCGCCTCAAGCTGCGTAACCCGATTTACGAAGAAACCGCAGCTTATGGCCACATGGGGCGCACCCCACAAATTATAAAGAAAAAATTCGAATCGCCTTATTCGGGTGAATACGAAGCCGAAGTAGAACTTTTCACCTGGGAAAAACTCGATTATGTTGACAAAGTAAAACAAGCCTTCGGCTTGTAGAAAATATAACTTACCCGCAGGATATCAATTGCCCCGGCTTTTAAGCCGGGGTTTATATATTCACCACTCCATAACCGGCCAATTGCCATCGTTTATATATACGGGATGGTAACCATGGCCGGAACATATCATCTTGCTTGCGCCCTTTCAGGGCTATTTAACCCAACTTGGAAATCAACAATCGTAAAGCACTTATAAACAACGCATTGCTATTTCT
>JAGYOI010000173.1 GCA_018399395.1 Prolixibacteraceae bacterium | reverse complement strand
ATGGCACCGGCATGTCCCATGCGCTTTCCTTCGGGAGCTGACGAACCGGCAATAAAGGCGGCAACCGGTTTGTTTACATTCGACTTGATATATTCGGCGGCTTCTTCTTCATCGTTACCGCCAATTTCCCCAATCAAAACAATGGCCTCGGTTTCCGGATCATCGTTAAACATTTTTATCACATCGATGTGATTCAAGCCATGAATGGGGTCGCCACCAATACCCACTGCTGTTGTTTGTCCCAACCCCGAAAGGGTGGTTTGATGTACTGCTTCGTAGGTAAGGGTTCCCGAGCGCGAAACAATTCCAACCTTACCTTTTTTATGGATAAATCCGGGCGCAATTCCCACTTTAGCCACATCGGCAGTTGTAATTCCCGGACAATTTGGGCCTACAAGTATGGAGTCAGACTTTTTCAGATAATTGTGAACATCAAGCATGTCACGTACCGGAATGCCCTCAGTAATGGCTACTATGAGCTTAATTCCTGCATCGGCTGCTTCAACGATGGCATCGGCTGCAAAAGGTGCTGGTACGAATATCATTGATGTGTTGGCACCGGTTTCTTTAACGGCTTCTTTCGCATTGCCAAATACCGGGAACCCCTCTATTTTGGTGCCTGCTTTTTTGGGGTTTACCCCGCCAACTACATTTGTACCGTAATCGTTACAGCGCTTGGTATGAAACAGGCCTGCTTTTCCGGTAATTCCCTGAGTAATTAGTTTTGTGTTATGATCTACTAGTATGGCCATAATTTTCGTTGTTATTTGGTTACAGAAACAGCTTTGCGGGCAGCATCGTCAAGGTTTTCAGCACTGATAATATTTAAGCCCGATTCTTCAATAATTTTTTTACCTATATCTACATTTGTACCTTCAAGTCGAACGACAAGTGGTAACTTCAAACCACTTTTTTTCACAGCGGCCACAATGCCGTTGGCAATGGTGTCACATTTCATAATTCCGCCAAAAATATTCACAAGAATACATTTCACGGCATGGTCGCCCGATATTATATCGAAGGCCTTTGTTACAGCTTCTTCCGATGCAGAGCCGCCAACATCAAGAAAATTGGCCGGTTCGCCACCATTGTGTTTTATTGTGTCCATCGTGGCCATTGCCAACCCGGCGCCGTTTACCATACAGCCAATATTGCCATCGAGGGAGATGTAACTCATGCCATATTTTGAGGCTTCTATTTCAGCCTCGTTCTTTTCGGCATTGGGGTCGCCCCCAGCTCCTGTTTGCCTGAATATCGCATTATCATCAATGTCAAATTTACAATCGAGCAGCTCAAGTTTATCATCATCAGTAAGTGCCAGCGGGTTTATTTCAATGAGCGAAGCATCGCGTTGCAAATAAACATCGTAAAGTTTTTGAATAATATCGCCCAACTGGTCTTTCAATTCGCTCTTTAGATCAAGAAAATCTGCCGCCTTTGTTTTTAACTCATTTGATATTGGCTTCCCGTATTCAGGATAAAGGCGCAAAATGCGACCGGGTGTTTTCTCGGCCACCTCTTCAATATCTACGCCACCATCGGGCGATATCATAATGAGCGGGTTTACTTTTGCCCGGTCGAGCAAAATAGCCAGATAAAACTCATTTAACCCGGTGCCGGCCTTTTCCAGCAGTGCCGAATAAACCTTTACGCCTTCTGGTCCGGTTTGATGCGTTACCAGCTGCATGCCAATAATATCGTCTGCATATTTTTCTGCTTCATCCGGAGTTTCAAAAAGCTTAATGCCACCAGCTTTTCCCCTGCCTCCGGTAAAAGCCTGGGCCTTCACAACCCCGCGGGTAAACGATACTTTTTTTAGTGCTTCTTTTACTTCACCCGACGATGTAACATGAATGCTTTCAGGTACGGGTAGCCCGGCTTCACGCAAAAGAGCTTTAGACTGATATTCGAGTAACTTCATAGTTTTTGCTTCAAAGAAAAGTAAATAATGATTTAACAATCCTTTTTTCAGTAATGTTCACAAGTAAATATACATGTTTACAATTTCACTTTTTTTCTCAATAATCAATCTGAATAATTAACTTTGTGTGATTAAACGGTTGTTATGTATTCAATAAGACAAAATAAAGTATCAAGACTATTGCAAAAAGACCTGGCAACAATCTTTCAGGATCTGGCACGTACTTCCCTGAAAGGCAAGATGATATCGGTGACAGTAGTGCGTGTTTCAAAAGACTTAATGGTTGCCAAAGTGTATCTTAGTATTTTCCCTTCAGAAGGGGCTGAAGAAACGCTTAAATTGATCAGACAATTATCGGGACAAATACGTGGTGAGCTGGGACGTAAAGTTGGAAAGCAGTTACGTGTTGTCCCCGAACTCTCCTTTTTCCTTGATGATAGCCTTGATTACATCGACCGCATCGATGATGTTTTAAATCAAAACCCTTAAAATTATGCAATACGACCCTATAAAACGAAGCCTTGGCAGCTTTTTCAATAAAACCGTGTTTTTACGCAAGGTATTTTACCGTTTGCTCGATTGGTTATTACTCCGCTCATGGCACATCCGTAAAGAATTGAAAAAATGGGAAGCCCCTGAATTTCCGGTCATTTTGGATGCAGGTTCAGGTTTTGGGCAATATACATACCGTATGTCTCAATTTTTCCCCAGTGCTTTAATTAAAGCGGTAGATGTTAAAGAAGAACAAATTGCCGATTGTAATGAATTCTTTTTGAATTCGAATTTAAACAACCGGGTGATCTTTGAAAAAGCTGACCTCACAAAATATGTTGAACCTGAACAGTTTGACCTGATACTTTCGGTTGATGTGATGGAGCATATTGAAGAAGATGTACAGGTTTTTAAAAATTTTCATGCCTCTATGAAAGACAAAGGGATGTTGCTTATCTCAACGCCTTCGGACCAGGGTGGTTCAGATGCCCACGAACATGAAGGCGATGAAGTATCGGGGTTTATTGATGAGCATGTACGTGATGGTTATAACATCAACGAAATACAAGATAAACTCAGGGAAGCTGGTTTTTCTGAAGTTCATGCACGTTATCAATACGGAAAACCCGGTAGCTTAGCATGGAAACTTTCAATGAAATACCCGATTCAGTTGCTGGGTGTTAGTAAATTATTTTTTATACTGATCCCGTTTTATTATATTTTGACTTTTTGGCTGGTTGCCATTTTAAACCATGCCGATGTGAAAAAGGAACATGAAAAAGGAACGGGCTTAATTGTTACAGCCTACAAATAGGTGGATTTCTCTTTTTACATAGCACGCAGATATTTACGTACGAAAAAGGCAAAGAATGTTGTAAATATCATATCAGGAGTTGCTTTGGTGGGCGTAATTGTTGGCACCACTGCATTGGTTGTGGTGCTTTCTATTTTTAATGGTTTCGATGTATTGATAAAATCATTCTACAGTTTTTTCGATCCGCAAATCAAAATTACGGTTGCCGAGGGGAAACAATTTAACCCGAATAATGCTCTTTTTGAGAATATTGAGAATGATGAATCGGTTGTACATTATTGCGAGGTGGTTGAAGAAATTGCCCATCTTCGGTTTGAGGGGCGGCAATTCATAGCCAGGATAAAAGGTGTTGGTGACGAATACATCGAAATGAGCAATCTCGAAGAGGTAATGTACGATGGTGAGCTGGTATTGAACGACGGAAATTTTGATTATACCATTATAGGTCGTGGCGTAGCATACAATCTTGGTGCTTCGGCTAATTTTATCAATCCCATACATATTTCAGTTCCCAAAAAAGGTACGGGTATGTCTGCTTTTTCACGCCCTTTTAAACAGGAGCATGTTTTTCTTTCGGGCGTTTACGCTGTTGGCCAACAAGAGGTTGACAACCAGTTTGCTATAATTCCCATAAAACTGGCACGTGAGCTACTTGAAATGGACAGTACCGTAACTTCCATCGAACTAGGATTGGCACCGGGGGTGAACGAACGAAAATTTCAAAATAAACTTCAGAAACTATTGGGTGATGATTATGTGGTTCAAAACCGGTACCAACAACATGAACAATATTACAGGGTGGCCGAAAGCGAACGGTTCTTTATTTACCTGATCCTTTCCTTCATCGTAATCATTGCTTCATTCAACTTAGCCAGTTCTATTGCCATGCTTATACTCGATAAGAAAAAGGATATTCATATTTTGTTGAGCCTGGGGTTAACCCGAAGAAAAATTGGTAAAATATTTTTCTTCGAAGGTATGCTGGTTTCAGTAGTGGGTGCTGTTGTAGGATTGGCGTTGGGGGTTTTAATCTGCCTCGGTCAAATTCATTTCGGCTGGTTAAAATTCCCTATGTCATTTGCAGTTGAAAATTATCCGGTTGAAATACGCTTCTGGAGCCTTGTTTTGATTAGTATAACCGTATTAGTTATCGGGGGCGTTGCTTCATGGTTGCCTGTTAAATTACTGCCCGAAAG
>JAGYOI010000172.1 GCA_018399395.1 Prolixibacteraceae bacterium | reverse complement strand
CTGTGCACAACTTTTTATACAATGAAGATATTAAGCCATTGTGGTGGGCTGCCAGGTACGGCGAACAGAAGTTTAAAGAGAAATTTGCCTATCAAAACAAAACGATACTTCCAACAATGCGCGACAGCTTGTGGTATAGCGACGGCACAAAGCTCAACTATTACTACCAGTACCGCGACGAACAGGGACGTTTTAAAATTGGCACCACGCAGGTATATGAAGTGATGGACGTGTATAGCGAGTGTTTGCTTGGCTATTTCATTTCTGATAGTGAAGATTACAAATCGCAATACAACGCTTACCGCATGGCCATTCAGTTTAGCCAGCACAAGCCTTATCAAATTACTTACGACAACCAGGGCGGACATAAGAAGCTCGAAAGCGGAGACTTCCTTACACGTTTAGCACACCTTGGAATCAAAACGAAGCCTTATAATGGTAAAAGTAAAACAATCGAAAATGCATTCTACCGATTTCAAGCTCAGGTATTGAAAAAAGACTGGTTTTTTACCGGTCAAAATATCCAAAGTAAGAAGGAAGAAAGCAAGGCTAACCATGAATTTATAATGGCCAATAAACACAACTTGCCAACCCTTGATGAAGTGAAAGCTACGTATAAAAAGAGGCGCGAAGAGTGGATGAACAATAAGCATCCAAAACAAGAGGTTAGTCGTATTGAAGCTTATAATGCCTCAGAAAATCCGAAGTCAACAAAAGTAGATCTGGTTGACATGGTTGACCTTTTCTGGGTACTACGCGAAAAGCCGGTGAAATGCTCGGCTTACGGCATCAACTTTGAGCACAACAAAGAGAAATTACACTACATGGTAATGTTATCGAGTGGATTGCCAGATATTAAGTGGCTCGCCCGAAACATTGATAAGAAGTTCCGCATAAAATTCGACCCAAACGACCGCTCACTCATATACCTGTACGAAGATACGCCGCAAGGCCTGCGCTTTATATGTGAAGCTGTTGAAGATATACCAATCCACCGAGGCAAGCAAGAGCAGGAAAACTGGGAGATGAAGCGATGGAATGCCATTGATAAAGCGATTACCGATATGCGTGAAGAGTTCAGAGATGAGCTTATGGAAATTCAAAAACAACACAACGAACTACCCGAGCAGCATGGACTAAATACCCCTGGCATTAAAGGTATTAATCGAAAAAAGAAAAAGAAAAAAGGCAAAGCAGCACCTGCCGACAATTTTGGCAAACTTCAAAAAGCAATGAGTAATGTAGTTGTGCAGGGCGATGATGAAGATTTTAACGAAGACGAACTATATAATTTAATGTAAAACAAAGCCCGGGGCCGAAGCCCTCGGGCGAAAAAGCAAAACAAAGTTATGACAAATCAACAAAAGGAACAAATTAAAAATGCATTGCAAGTGTATTGCGACAGGTTTAACAGCCAAAACAAAGCGGCAAACAGCCTAAAGGGCATTAGCTCGGCAACCATCTCTCAAATGCTCAATAACAAATGGGAGCTTATCCGCGACGAAATGTGGCGAAGTGTATCGGCACAAATAAACTATAGTGCTGATGAATGGATTGCAGTTGACACCCGTGATTTTCGACTTTTGAAAATGCTGTTAAATGATGCCCAGGTAAACAGCAACGTGTTTGCAGTTACCGGCGATGCCGGCACCGGCAAAAGCTTTGCATTAAAAGCCTATGCCCGCGAAAATTCCGAGGCTTATTTGTTGAGCTGCAACGAATATTGGAACCGCAAATTGTTTTTGCAAGAATTACTGGCTGCAATGGGTAAAGATTACACCGGGTACACCGTTGGCGAGCTTATGTTTGAAGTCGTGCACAGCCTTAAACGGCAAGATGCCCCGCTTATTATTATTGACGAAGCCGACAAATTAAGCGACCAGGTACTTTATTTCTTTATTACAATTTATAATCAGCTTGAAGATCATTGCGGCATTGTAATGGTTGCCACTTCGCACCTTAAAAAGCGAATGCAGCGAGGCATTAAGCTTAACAAGAAAGGATACACAGAAATTTATAGCCGCATTGGCCGTAAGTTTATCGAGCTTAAAGGCGTAGGCAGTACTGATGTGAGGGCTATATGTCAGGCAAACAACATTGATAGTGCAATTGCCATAAAAGAGATATACAACGATTGTGAGGGCGACCTGCGACGCGTGAAGCGCAAAATACACGCATGGAAACAACAAGAAAATAACGAAAATTAAGCCATTACGATATGACAACTACGAAGAAACTGAACCGGGCTATTAGTGTGGCCGAGCTTGAAGCAACAAAATTTAAAGATTTTGATTGGGAAAGCCCTTGGTTTGATCTGTTTGGCG
The DNA here is from genome assembly GCA_018399395.1 of Prolixibacteraceae bacterium. GTDB lineage: Bacteria > Bacteroidota > Bacteroidia > Bacteroidales > Prolixibacteraceae > Roseimarinus. The sequence continues at coordinate 2,112 of JAGYOI010000172.1, read as the reverse complement.
ACGTTGAATTAGCTGGTACATGGCTAATGCATGGCAATACCGGTAACGGGAAAACACAATTTGCCCTACAATTATGCCGGTACCTGGCCGGGCGTGGCGTTAAATGTGCCTACAACTCGCTCGAACAAGGCCGCTCGAAGTCAATGCGAAAACAAACAAGGATAACCAACATGGCAGCGGTTGCACGCAACTTTTTATTGCTCAATAAAGAGAGTATTGAAGACCTTACATTGAGATTACGTAAACGCCGCTCTCCTGATTTTATAGTTATTGATTCGCTCCAATATAGTGGTATTACATACAAGCAATACCAGGCACTCAAAGAAGAGTTTGCACACAAAAAGCTTATACTTTTTTTGTCTCATGCCGATGGCAAAAAGCCACTTGGCAGCGTAGCTAACCGAATGCTTTACGATGTTGATGTAAAGCTAAGGGTTGAAGGTTACCGGGCATTTACGATAAGCCGATTAGGTGGTGGCACTCCTTACGATATCTGGCCTGAAATGGCTGCTAAATTTTACAATGAAGATTTATAATCATGATACAATTGATAAATGATACAATGCAAAGCGACTCGGTGCAGCAATTGAACAAAAGGCTACACCTGCGAAGCGATGCCGCGTGGGATATGTATTACAACACTGGTATAGGCTACCTTGAAGACTTACAACGCCGCTGCCATAACAAGCGGGTGTTCGACCAGCTGTTTAAGCGTGTTAGGCACATTGCCGGGCACATGACAGTTCCACAACTTTTTAGCAAGATTGAACGCTCACCTTATTATTGGCTATGGTGGGGCACGCATTACTGGTGTACCAGCCGCGAGCGTGGCATCGAAACAAACACCGATCTATATAACAGGCTGCGATATACCGCCCTGGTGATCCCATACTTTGTAATCATAAAAATTATAAACAATGAACAAGAACGGCAAAGAGTGGCTGGAGCAGAAAAAAGAGCTCCGGTTAAAAAAACAAAGGTTGAAAGCAGAAAAAGAACAGCTGGAGATAGAGTTGTCTGAGAGCTTTGTTTATGACAAATACAGGCGTTTAAGCATCATTCAGAACAGCCTTGAATGTACAGAACGACGTCTTAATGGCAATTTTATTGACAAAAAAAGAGCAGTATTACAAACCGAAATACCTTATAATATAGCACGATGATACTACAATTACACATAACCGATGATGACCTGCGTGGCTTTTATAGCAAGCTTGGGATTAATACAAAAATGCAGGAAGTACCACAGTACCGTAGCGATTACCATAACCGCTTAATTGAAACAAGCAAGGACGTACTGGTGGTTGAAATGAACGGGCAACAACATGTGGCATCAGCCATTTACGAGGCATACATTAAACACAGGTTGCTTACGCCCGGAACTGATGATTTTACATTAATACGTGAATTATTATGAAAGTAATAACCAAGGCGCTGGCGGCCGCAATTAAGTTCGCTGAATTTGGGTGCCTACAGCGAAACGATGACGGCTCGCTTGATGTATCTGAAGAAAACATGAAAGCAATTGGCTTAACCATGGAAGACATGTACAACTTACAACAATTACGTATAAAACTCGAAAAAAAAGAAGAAAATGAGCAAATTGAATTACAATGAATTGAGTGCCGAACAAAAGGCTGAACTACGCAGGCAGATGGAAGCCGAGGAGCGGCAGAAACAACAAACCCGCAAACAGTTAGAGGCTGATTTCACACAGCTTAAAAGCGATCAGGTAAACAGCACCTTCGATAAGCTAATTGAGGTGTCTCAGCGTATGGAAAGTGCTAAAGTTGAAATATTCAACGAGTTTGGAACCGTGCTGGGCATGAAAGCAGAGGTGCACAACCTCACGCCCGAGGATATGCAATTACAGCAAAGCCATACTTTCACAAACGAAGCCAATACCCGGAAGGTAATAATTGGGCACAATGTAATTGACCGCTGGGGCGACGATGTAAACGTAGGAATTGAGCGTGTGAATAAGTGGATTGATGCCAAGATACTTGACCAGCAAAGTCGCGACATTATCCGCGCATTGTTAAAGCCCAACTCCGACGGCGTACTGAAAGCCAACCGGGTACTCGACCTCAGCAAAAAAGCAAACGAAATAGG
>JAGYOI010000171.1 GCA_018399395.1 Prolixibacteraceae bacterium | reverse complement strand
CTTATATTCTTTCGATAATCCTGAGGTAGCAATAAAATACCCTTTTCCCGGAGTAGAGTCGATGACTCCTTTGGTTTTTAATATTTTATAAGCAGCAACGGCTGTATCCCTCGATACTGAAAACTCTTTCATTACTCCGTTTAATGAATAAACCTGATCGCCAAATGATAGCGTGTTTGTTCTGACTGCCTCCTCAATGGCATTTACGATAACCTGGTATTTTGGTAATTGTTGATTCATAATGTATCGTACTGGTACGTACTGGTATGGCAAAGATAGATAAAAATAATGATTCTGCAACTTTTTTTGTATTATTTTATTATTTTATGCCCGCTACCGCACGAGTCCCCTCGTGGTAGTAATTAAAACTAAGCCACTTTCTTCAAATCCACCGTTAAATTTTGTAGTCTAACCTTACATTAACCAATTAATTAATGAGCAGCAACATGATTTTCATAAGGCAACCGAATCTAATCTTTTTTGAAAAGGTGGCGATGGCCAATTTTTCTTTTATTTTTATTGCCACACGAGGGGACTCGTGCGGGAGCAGGTGTCAAAGAAGCCACACGAAAGGGTTCGTGCGGTAGCGGGGGTTATCCAAAAATTAAGGACAAACAGGCATTTACTAAAAAAATAGCAGGAGGCTCATGTCCAAAAACTTCTTAGGTCATTTTTTAAAATATCCATAAGTTCATTCCATTCAGTCTCTTCTAGTTCGTTTGCTTCATGCAATATTTTTGTATTATGTTGTTTTTGCTTTTCAGTTGCTGTCGATTCCATGGTAAAATTATCCGACCCAGGGATTGGCTTAAAATAAACCTCATAGTTACTGTCATAACCACACCTTTCACTATAGTTATCTTCCTTTATATTAATGAGCAACTGCAAACACCTCTCAATTCTAGCTTCCTTTGGCAATCGGGTTTCATCAACTTCTTTAAAACTTTTTTCTTTCTGAAAATCCTATGAATGTAAAAATAAGAAAAATGTTTAAAATGGGATCACAGATTCCCAATCAGTTAGGCGAACATTGCAAAAGGGACAAATAAGATTAGTATGTGTACACAGCAATTATTCTTGCCACCTTTTACCGCCAATTTTCCACTACTCACCTATATTTATAATGCTAATTTTGCTTTTTGATGACAAATTTGCGACCAATTGCAACTTTTATTGCAACCCTTTAAATTTCATACTGTCATTAAAAACGGAAATAAAAAGCATTGGGAACAAAAACAGACATACACAAAAAGCTGATTGAGGCCAGTAAAAAAGGCGACAACAAAGCACGCCGGCAATTGTACGAGCTGTACGCGCGGGCCATGTTCAATATATGCTGCCGCATGATGAACAACCGCGAGGATGCCGAGGATATTTTGCAGGAAGCTTTTGTTCAGGCCTTTTCAAAACTCGAATCATTCAGGTACGAATCAACTTTTGGTGCATGGCTGAAGCGAATTGTCATCAATACTTGTATTAATGCCATTCAAAAAAGAAAAGTTGAGTTACAGTTAACCGACGACATGCATTTTTATGGCGACCGTTATGATGACACTTACGATGAAAACGAAATGCCGCTCACCACGGCCCATGTGCAGCAAGCCATGGAACAATTGCCCGAAGGCGGCCGCATTGTTTTCTCGTTATACCTGCTCGAAGGTTACGACCATGTTGAAATATCCCAGATACTGGGTATAAGCGAATCAACATCGAAGTCGCAGTACATGAGGGCAAAACGTAAAGTATATGAAATTTTAAAGGAGCAATATTATGAAGAAGCTTGAAGATTTTGTGCACGAACACAGAGACGAGTTTGATTCAAAATTACCATCACCTGAATTATGGGATAAAATTGAATCAACATTAGAGGAGAAGAAACATACAGGCTTTTCGCGGGCACTAAAAATATCATCGGCCATTGCCGCAGTACTTGTGGTTGCATTAATATCAACATTTTTACTGGTATCGAAAAACCAGCAAATGCCGGCTTATGCCAACATTTCCGACCCTGAATTAAAACAACTTCTTGAAACTGAAGCCTATTATTCACGAGAAGTATCAAACCAACTTGAAGAAATAAACAAATGCTATGATATTTATCCTTCGCTTAAACACGATATCGAATCGGACCTCAACGAACTGGATAATATGTACAAAGATCTAAAAGAAGACCTGAACGATAACCTTTATAACAAAGAAGTTATAGAAGCTATGATACAAAACAACCGGACTAAACTTAAAATGGTTAACCGGGTATTAACTCAAGTTCAATGTTAAAATAATTGCCAATGTTCAGCATTATTAAAAGAACAACCATTTGCAACATTAACACAAACACTATGTACACAACATTCAAATATTCCATTGTATTGATCCTTTTTTCAATATTAACAAACATAACAGCTCCCGCTCAGGTTAGTGAGTCGGAACATATTTCACGGGGCTTCGTTGTAGATAACAGCACAATTGTTGACATTGGCAATAAATACGGCGATATCGTTATCAAAACCTGGGACCGCGATACCCTTTGGGTACAGGTAGACTATAAAGCTTCAGGTAAAAACTACGAGAGCCTGCGCCAAAAAATGAGCGATATCGACTTTGAACTCACTCAATCGGGACACTACGTGGTTATTAATACCATTATTGGCGAAAGCAAAAACCGCTTGCTCGATGAACTTAAAAAGTTAAAAGAAACTATTGGCTTTGGCGAAACGGAGGTTGAAATTAATATGAAAATAACCCTGCCCGACAATCTCGACCTGAGAATCAAAAACAAGTTCGGAAATGTTTACCTCGATGATTATAACGGCGATGTAACTTTAAACATGGACAACGGGCGCCTGAAGGCCCACAACCTGAATGGCTACGTAAACATGAAAGTAAACTTTGCCGATGCCATCATTAACCATATTGAAAGCGGACGCCTGGAAGTTTATTACAGCGATATGAACCTCACTTCAGCCCGCCGGTTACGCATCGACAGCAAAACTTCTAACATTACAATTACTGAAATTGCCAGCTTGTTCGTCAATTCGTCGCGCGATGATTACCGCATCAGAATGATTTCAGACTTTGAAACCGTTTCAGACTGGACTGATTTTTCAATATCTGAATTCACCAAACAAACGGATGTGCGTATGAACTACGGCGACCTTACCATTGAAAATATTCACCCCGGATTTGAACACCTGGTAGTGGATGCAAACTCTACGAAAATCAAACTCTTTTTCGACCGCGAAGCCGATGTCAATTTTGATATCACAACCAACAAAGATATCAGTATGCCCATAGAGGCACAGATAGACTCGACACAACGTATCAATGAAAATGAAAAAATTATGCGATACATAGGTCGTACCGGTAAAATTGAGACACAAAAACCACGACTCATTTTAAAAACAAATTCATCGGATATCAGCATTTTAAAACGATAATCAAATTCAACAAATAGCCTTAAAAATGAAACACTTTTTACTTTTAATTACGGTAATGGCACTTTTGCCTTGCATGTTGCCTGCCCAATCATACGAAAGGGCACTGGGGATAAGGAGCGGTAGTAGCCGGAGCATTTTTTATGAAACCCCTAACGACGGGCTTTCATCGTACCGTTTTATGCTGTCTGAACGAAATGGCGGACAGAATGTAGCCATAATGAAAATATTCAGGCGCTACAAAATGCCGGAAATACCGGAATACCTCACCTTTTATTACGGCTACGGTGCCCACGCAGGTTATGTACGCTGGAAAGAAGAATACGACAACCGTGCCGACCGTCATTTTTCAGCCCCTATTGCAGGACTTGATGCCATTGTAGGGCTTTCGTACGATTTTACCGAAATCCCGGTGTCGTTAACCATCGATGCACGCCCCTATTTCGACTATGGCGGGGCCAACATTTTTAGTATTTCACCCGGGGATATTTGCCTGGGTGCCATCCTTTATTTTTAGAATTTTAAACATCAATAACCATGAAACACACAATTTTAGCCTTAACTATCTTACTGTTTGCCATGTCGGCCATGGCTCAACAAGTCATTAAAATTGACGATTTTAATGAAGAAACTACAAAAAACAACAACGATGAAATCCAAACCATATTTAAACGCGAGAACCGCGATGGCTTCTATGGTTCCATTTCGGTAGGATACTCCCCCATCGACAACACCGACGGGTTGGTATTCTCATCGCGTGGTTGCTGGATTTTGGACCGCTGGTTTGCCATCGGGCTGGGAGGTACCGGATTTGTAAACAACCTCAATCAAATTGAAGATTACATTCTGGACAATTCGTTTAACGACCACTCGTATTTAACCGGGGGATATGGTGGTATTATTATTGAACCCATTCTGGGCTCACGAAAACCTGTACACCTTTCGTTTCCCATTTTGCTGGGAGGCGGGGCGATAGCTCCCATTGCTGAGGATACCTATATCCA
>JAGYOI010000170.1 GCA_018399395.1 Prolixibacteraceae bacterium | reverse complement strand
TAATGCCATGCAGGTGCTTATTCTTTTAATTTACCTTCTTTTCGCCGGGGCGAATATTTAAGCGCTATAATCGTCATATCATCCACTGCTTTTGCATTGCCCCTGAAATTTTCAATACCATCAAATATCTTTTTGATGATAGCATCAGGCTCAAGGAACCATGTGCCCAGCAAATTATATTTTAGCACATCAACTGAGTATGCCATTTCATTCTCATCAATTGTGTCTACTATACCATCGGTATATACTAAAAGCTGATCATCCTTTTTCATTATAATTTCAGAATATCCATAAATTTTTTCAGCATAAATACCAATAGGGATACCATGTGTATCTTCAAGTTCCTTGAGTGAGCCCGAACTATTTATCAAAATGGGATAATTATGAGCGGCATTGCAGTACTGTAATGCCGCTGTTTTGGTATTGATAACACCTAAAAATAATGTAAAAAACAGATCCGATACATTTTCTTCAAGAATACGTTCATTTAGTTTCGTTACAATTTCCCCGGCGTTCATACCCGGCTTCGCGATAGAACGCATCGTGGTTTGCGAGAAAATCATAAACAACGATGCAGGAATACCCTTTCCGGCCACATCCCCGATAGTAAATAGCATATGCTCATCATCAAGCATATAATAATCATAAAAATCACCACCTACTTCAAATAAAGTTTCTGATTTTGCTTCAACCCGAACATCTGAATTTTTGATCTGTTTTCCAATATCTTTAGGCAGAATTTTTTTCTGAAGGCTTTGTGCAATTTTAATTTCTTTTTCAAACTTCTGATGATCAAGTGATGTTTTTTCGATATTTTTTTTATAAAACAACAATTGACTCTGCATTAAATTTATCGCCCGCTTTATTACCGTCGACTCACTATGCTTACCCGGTATATTCACATTTGATTCGGGCCTTTGTAATATCGATTGGGCAATTTCACTAAAAGGAGCTGCCAATCGCCTGTTATTAAACCATATAACCCAGAGCAATATAATGAATATGAATCCTAGCATTGCACAGTGCCAGGCCGGGTAATGCCCGAAATTTTCAATATAACTTTTGCTAGAATAGAATAGAAAAAAGGTGTTATGGTTTTCGTTTACAGGTGAAACATAAACAAACGAACGATTACCCCCGGGGGTTAAATCAAGCTTATAAACCTTTGGTTTATTGACATCATAATCCTGAATTTTTCCTGACAAAACATCTGAAATATTAACGTTTTTGCTAAAAACATTTCCGGCTAATTCTTTGATTATCCTGTTATCCTTCTGATATATAAAACAACCTTCAGCTGATGAAAAATAAAAGTTCTGCAATATTTTCAACAAATGCTCTTCATGCAACCCGTCGTTTCCCCGATCTTTATCAATATCAGTTATGCAATTAAAAATACTTTCGCCTTTTTGTAGAACCTTTGCTTCAACCCGCGTGTTAACGGTCAACTCCAATAAAAAAATATTACCCCAGAACAATACGGCAAAAGAAATGGCCAAATAAGTAAGGTGGTTGATATTTAATTGATAAACAAGACTCTTCATATTAAAGCATTTTAACCAAAATTACTGTTTTTTTATTGGTTTGAAATCCTTTTTTGGGGATAATGCCATAACAGCAACGATAAAAAGAACAAAAACAACGATAACCCGGCATGGTTTTCCAACGTGTTTTCACCAAAATTTGCCATTCCAAAAACCATTAACAAAATGATTACCATGAAATTGTTAAATCCCTTTTTATTGTGTATCCCGTATAATATTAACAACAAAATAAGCACAAAACCAGGTACACCAAAACGTACCATATAGGTAAGATATTGGTTATGGGCTGAAAACTGAAACGCTTCATCCAAATTAGAATCAATTTGCTGATAAGCCTCGTTATAATAATTTTTGGCATTGCCTGTACCTATGCCCCAAAAATTATGTTTAATAATGTACAATGCCGCTTTATTATATTCAATCCGCTGCGAAAATGACTGATTATTTGGATCGTTAATTTTTAAATACCTGTCGAGTTCCCATATGGTTTCGTAAACACGCGGATACAAAGAAAATCTTTTCTCATAAAATATATAATTCGAAAACCCATTTTCAATATTTTCAATATCTTGTTTTGATAGCGACGCAACACCGGCTGAATCCTTACGCAACCCTTTACTTGACAAGTAACGGATTAAAGTTGAATAAATAGTGTACCCGTCTTTGTTCATATCATGCACATCATAATCGCTCACTGAATTCCATGCCGGTTCAAGCTCTTCGTCGCATAAATACCAATAAACGAAATGTCCATTCTCCGTCATCTTGTTATCGAAATCAAAACGATAAGGGTTTCCATTTTTTGTTTCAATGTCCCGGGGGGGCATTTCATTTTTTACATTATAAAAATTGTAGGCAACATATGATATATATCCTGCCGGCACAATAAACAAAGCGACAATAAATATTACACCAGTAATGCGAAAGCTTTTTTTCTCAGACTGCTTTATAAACCACACAAGAAAAACGAAAGCTGTAAAAACAAAGGATATTAATCCAGTTAATGACTTTTGAATGTTTAAAAAAGCAAATAGCCATATACACCAAACGATAATAAATGGCCACTTAATTTTTCGAAAAACAGGCGCTTTTATTATTCGGGCATAAAGTAATATGAAAAATGAAAATACCACTTGCAACGAATAAATGATATTCGAGATATAGGTAGCATCACGAATATCATCAAGCTGTAGCTTGTCAAATAATAATATTTTCACAGAAGCAATTACAGCCCCTACCGAAACCGCGAATATAAATAAGAAAATAACAATCCAGAATTGCTTTTCTGTCAGTTTTTTTGTCAGTGCCACACCGGGAGGAATAATTACCCAGAACATATTTTTACGCAACTCGTATAATCCATGAGCCGGATGATCACAAAAGATATAGCCAATAAGAAAAAAGCCATAAATACTCATAAAAGCCCAAAGGGTTTTATCATGAAGTATCCGGCCAGCATAGTTTTTAAAAAAATAAGGATAAAAAAGCTGTAACGCAATAAGCCCCGAAGTTATGCTGATAAACGATTCAGAATAGGGGATACTTAATACAAATAAAGCAGAAATGATAAAAAATAAATTTTCGTTTATCCAAGACACGACTTTTACCCACCCCTGTTTCATCATTAAATTTTTATCTTCTTAACGCACAATATTTTAATATATTATACTATGCAAATCCTATATCAACCTAAAAAATTTAAAATTTGCTGCTCCAATCCCCAATCCAACTTCTTGTCCCTTTAAACTGAGTTGAAAAAGTAGCTAATACGGATGCTTTTTGCAAGCTGGCAGCAAAATTTTTATTTTGCATAAAGTACCAGCAGAAAGCCCCGTGTAAAAAATCACCTGCCCCCAGCGAATCAACAGCTTCAACCTTTTGAATACCAATTTCACCATCATCAGTATAAATTGGCTGTCCCCCCCTGCTGATTGCAACATGTTTCACCCCCATTTTTTTGGTAAATTTTATAATATCATCCATCGAAGTACATCCCGGTGGAATATAATTTGCTGAACAAATAGCAACATCAACAAAAGGCAGAATATCGGGCATCTGAGGTTTCCAGCTTCCACCATCAAAAATAACAGGCATTCCTTTTTCTTGTGCATGTTTGCATACCGGCACTGCAAGTTCGGGATAAAAACCATCGGTAAAAACAAAGGAATAATCGTCAAGGTCTATTTTCCCAAGTATATCATCTACTTGTATTTCTTTAGGATGATGTGTAATTATAGTACGGTCGCTGTTACTTGTATTTGTTAATACCGATGCAATAATCGGGGTGTATACTTTTCCGCTCATTGCATCAATAATATTTACCTTCATTCTGTTAAAATCGTCGAGTAAAACACGCCGAAACGCATTTTCCCCCACACAGGTATAAAAATCGGGATGGCCGCTTAATGCCCCAAAAGCTACCGCAGCATTGGCAGCAGGCCCCCCGGCAACTACCAGTGGACTTTCTTTCGCCTTAACTTTGCTATTCTGTTCCGGGTAATATTCAATAAAATACTGAATGTCAACCGTTGTAAGACCTATAAATAATCCTTTTATTTCCATTAAAAATGCTTAATTTGCATTACTTATTACTCGTATTCAGCGCATAAAAAAACCCTGCCAAAAAGCAGGGTTGTAAATATAAAAAATGATTTTTGATTACGTGTTCATGGCACCGCAAACATTTATCACCTGTCCGCTAACGTACGATGACAAATCGGAAGCAAGGAATGCTGCAACTTTCGCAACCTCTTCGGGCTCACCGCCACGTTTTAGTGGAATAGAAGCCTCCCATGCCTTACGGGCATCTTCGGGTATTTTAGCTGTCATTTCGGTAATAATAAACCCTGGGGCAATAGCATTGGAACGTATACCACGCGAACCAAGCTCTTTAGCAACCGATTTGGTAAAACCAATAATGCCGGCTTTCGATGCT
>JAGYOI010000017.1 GCA_018399395.1 Prolixibacteraceae bacterium | reverse complement strand
AAAATCGCGTTGACATATATCTTCGGAATTGGACGTAGTAACGCAGTTAAAATTCTTGAAGAAGCTGGCGTTGATGTAAATGCAAAAGTTCAAGATTGGAACGATGATAATTTCTCGGCTATCCGTAATATAATATCTGAGAAATTTAAAATCGAAGGCGAACTACGTTCTGAGACTCAGCTCAATATTAAACGTCTGATGGACATCGGTTGTTACCGTGGTATCCGTCATCGTATTGGTCTGCCTGTTCGTGGACAAAGCACTAAAAACAATGCACGTACACGTAAAGGTAAACGTAAAACTGTTGCGAATAAAAAGAAAGCGACTAAATAATTTAGTGAAATTATGGCAAAAAAGTCAGGAACTTCAAAGAAAAGGGTCGTTAAAGTGGAAGCCACAGGCCAGGCCCATATACATTCATCATTTAATAACATTATAGTATCGTTAACCAACGATAACGGTGAGGTTATTTCATGGTCATCGGCTGGTAAAAAAGGATTCAGGGGATCTAAGAAAAATACCCCTTATGCTGCTCAAACTGCTGCTGAAGAGTGTGCAAAAACTGCATACGATTTGGGTTTACGTAAAGTGAAAGCATATGTCAAGGGACCAGGCAATGGTCGTGAATCAGCGATCAGGGCATTATCAGGTGCCGGAATTCAGATAACAGAAATTGTTGATGTTACTCCGCTACCTCACAATGGTTGCCGTCCACCCAAAAGAAGAAGAGTTTAATTAATTGACATTAAAAAGGTAAACAATGGCAAGATATACTGGACCAAAGTCAAAAATAGCCAGAAAATTTGGCGAACCTATTTATGGCCCCGATAAAGCGTTGGATAAGAAAAATTACCCACCAGGTTTTCACGGGCAGGCTCGTCGTCGCCGTAAAGTATCAGAATATGGCGTTCAGTTAAAAGAGAAGCAAAAGGCAAAATATACCTATGGCTTACTTGAACGTCAGTTCCGCAAGCTTTTTGAAAAAGCTTCGCGTTCAAAAGGTATTACAGGTGAAGCATTATTAAAGTTGCTTGAATCAAGGCTTGATAATGTAGTATTCCGTTTCGGAATTGCACCAAGTCGGTCAGCAGCACGTCAGTTGGTATCACACAAACACATTTTAGTTAATGGTGAAATTTGTAACATACCTTCATATACATTGCGCCCTGGCGATATTGTTGCAGTGCGTGAGAAATCAAAATCACTTGAAGTAGTTACTGATTCACTGGGCACTAAGCGCTATGTGAAAAGTGCATGGCTTGAGTGGGATGATGATTCTCTATCAGGTAAGTTCCTAAACGTTCCAGAACGTGAAGAAATACCCGAGAATATCAAAGAACAACTGATTGTTGAGTTGTATTCGAAATAATAACATTATATTTAAACTATGGCAATATTAGCTTTTCAAAAACCCGACAAAGTGATAATGCTCGACTCGGATGACAAGAATGGAAAATTCGAATTTCGTCCTTTAGAGCCCGGCTACGGTATTACAATAGGTAATGCACTGCGCCGTATTTTATTATCATCCTTGGAAGGTTATGCAATAACTACTATCAAAATTGAAGGAGTAGAGCATGAATTTGCCACGATAAAGGGTGTAATCGAAGATGTTACCGAAATTGTTCTTAACCTCAAACAAATACGTTTGAAAAATGAGGTTGAAGATTTCGATAGCGAAAAAGTCTCGGTTACCATCACAGGACAAGACAAATTCACAGCCGGCGACCTGAATAAGTATATGTCGGGTTTTAGTGTGCTAAATCCCGATTTGGTAATTTGCGAGATGGAGCCAAGTGTAAAACTCCAAATGGAAATTACTATCGGTAAAGGCCGTGGTTATGTTCCCGCTGTCGAAAATAAACCGGTAGAGGAAGAATTTGGTTTAATACCAATCGATTCGATCTACACTCCAATCAAAAATGTGAAATATTCCGTCGAGAATTATCGTGTTGAGCAAAAAACCGATTACGAAAAGTTGTTGCTCGACATTCAAACCGATGGATCTATTCATCCAAAGGATGCTTTGAAAGAAGCCGCAAAAATCCTGATTTATCATTTCATGTTGTTCTCTGATGAAAAAATTACACTCGATTCTGATGAGAAATTTGCCAACGAAGAATTTGATGAGGAAGTACTTCACATGCGTCAGATGCTGAAGACCAAACTCGTTGATATGGATCTTTCTGTAAGGGCATTGAACTGTTTAAAAGCCGCTGATGTTGAAACACTTGGCGATTTGGTTCAATATAACCGTAACGACTTGCTTAAGTTCCGCAACTTTGGTAAAAAATCACTCACCGAACTTGATGATTTGCTATCAGGAATGAATCTCAACTTTGGGATGGATATAAGTAAGTATAAATTAGATAAGGAATAGAATACCGATGAGACACAATAAGAAATTTAATCATTTGAGCAGAAAAAGCGCTCATCGTAAAGCTATGCTTTCGAATATGGCCAGTTCGCTGATTCTGCATAAACGTATCTCAACTACAGTAGCTAAGGCGAAAGCCTTAAGAATGTATGTTGAGCCTTTGATGACCAAATCAAAGAATGATACTACTCATAGCCGCAGGATAGTATTTAGCTATTTGCAAGATAAGAATGCTGTTTCAGAACTTTTTCGCGATGTTTCACCTAAAATTATGGAGCGCCAGGGAGGATACACCCGTATCCTTAAAACCGGCAACCGTTTAGGCGACAACGCTGAAATGTGCATTATTGAGTTGGTTGATTACAACGAAAATATGCTTGGAACAAAAGAAGAAACCAAGAAATCATCTTCACGTCGACGCAGGGGTGGAAAGAAAAAATCTGGTTCTTCTGAAAAAGCAGAAGCTACTCAAACAGAACAGCCAAAGGCTGAAGCAACGGTTGAAGCTGAAGAAGCTAAAACTGAAACGATTGAGAAAGAAGAAAATGTTGAAAATAAAGCTGAAGAAACTAAAAAGCCTGAAGCTGACGAGACTTCAACAGAAGATAAGGAAGAAAACAAAGAATAAAGTCTTTGTTGAATATAATAAAAAGAAAGGTTGGCATTATTTGTCAACCTTTCTTTTTATCTGGTATTCTGAATAATGGTTTAATATTAGTAAGCCGTGTGAGAGGCTAAAGTGATGTAATGATTAATTCTCTCGATAAGGGCCTGTATGTGAATTGGCTTTGAAATATACTCATTCATCCCGGCATCAAGGCATTCACGTTTTTGGTCCTTGAATATGTGGGAGGTAATGGCAAAAATTGGAATGTGATAGCCATTCTCCATCGAACGAATTTTCTTTGTTGTTTCTACACCATTCATATCGGGCATCATAACGTCCATTAGAATTAAATCGTAATGATTTTCTTTAAATTTATGAATGGCAGCATAACCATTGTTGGCAAAATCGATGTCAAAATAACCTTCCAGGTTATATTTCATTAAAAGTCTGTTCCCCGCTTTATCATCTACGATCAATATCTTTCTTTTTGCTAACATTTTCTGAATTTGATCCTGTGGTTTTTAAAAAACAAATGTACGTAGATTATACTTAAATGTAAATAGCTTTTGGCATACAGGACAAATAAAATTTTAATTTTGTCTTTTTAAATAGCTTAAATGCTGAAAAAAATTAAAGGTTAAAAATATGAGTGAAGATAAGCAGATTATTTTTTCGATGTATAAAGTGAGTAAATCATACTCAAATCAAAAACAAGTAATAAAAGATATTTCTTTATCGTTTTACCTTGGCGCAAAAATTGGCATTATCGGGCTTAACGGCTCTGGTAAATCAACACTGTTAAAAATAATTGCCGGTTTAGATAAATCGTATCAGGGTGAAGTTGTTTTCTCACCTGGTTATTCTGTAGGCCTATTAGAACAGGAGCCTTATCTGGATGATTCAAAAACAGTTCTTGAGATTGTTCAGGAAGGGGTACAGGATACAATGGATATATTAAAAGAATTTGAAAATATAAATAAGCAATATGAATTGCCTGAGGTGTATGAAGACCCCGACAAGATGGAGAAGATGATGAACCGTCAGGCTGAATTACAGGAAAAAATTGATCAGGCTGATGCATGGAATATCGACAATAAGCTTGAACGGGCAATGGATGCGCTGCGTTGTCCCGATGGCGGTGAGAAGGTAGCTGTATTGTCAGGTGGCGAAAGGCGCCGTGTCGCTTTGTGCCGTTTGTTGCTTCAGCAGCCTGATATCCTTCTTCTTGATGAGCCAACAAACCACTTGGATGCTGAATCGGTACAATGGCTTGAAATTCACTTGCAACAGTATGGTGGAACGGTGATTTGTGTTACGCACGACCGGTATTTCCTTGACAATGCTGCAGGATGGATTTTAGAACTCGACAGGGGGGAAGGAATACCCTGGAAGGGAAATTATTCCTCGTGGCTCGATCAAAAATCGAAGAGACTTGAGCAGGAAGAAAAAGGGGTGTCAAAGCGCAGGAAAACACTGGAGCGTGAGCTTGAATGGGTGCGCATGGCACCAAAGGCGCGCCATGCAAAGTCAAAAGCCCGGCTAAATGCCTACGAATCGTTAATGAGCGAAGATATAAAAGAACGCGAAAAGAAACTCGAGATCTTTATTCCGAATGGCCCACGCTTAGGCGATAAAGTAATTGAAGCACATCAGGTTTCGAAAGCTTTTGGGGATAACCTTCTTTTTGAAGACCTAGAATTTACGTTGCCACCCAATGGTATTGTTGGGGTAATTGGCCCTAACGGCGCTGGTAAAACAACATTGTTCAGGATGATCATGGGAATGGAACAACCAACATCCGGAACTTTTTCAGTTGGGGAATCTGTCCAGTTGGGATATGCCGATCAAACCCATACCGAAATCGACCCCGATAAAACTGTTTATGAAGTAATATCAGGCGATAAAGACGAAATTATGGTTGGTGGGCGAATGCTCAATGCAAGGGCTTATGTGTCGAAATTTAATTTTGCTGGTGCCGATCAGGAGAAAAAATGTGGCGTGTTGTCAGGTGGGGAGCGTAACCGTTTGCATTTAGCAATCACCTTAAAATCGGGGGCTAACGTATTGTTGCTCGACGAGCCTACTAACGATATCGATGTTAATACTTTGCGGGCGCTTGAAGAGGGGCTTGAAAATTTTGCCGGATGCGCGGTTGTTATATCGCACGATCGATGGTTCCTCGATCGTATTGCTACGCATATATTGGCGTTTGAGGGCGATTCGCAAGTGAAGTTTTTTGAAGGTTCGTTTACTGAATATGAAGTAAACAAAAAACAGCGCTTGGGCGACATTGAGCCCCGTAAGGTTAAATACAAAAAATTAGTGAAGGAATAATTGTCATTCTGACAGATAATAATATTGGACTGTTTTTTGTTAGATACACAGGTGAATTAAAATATAATCAAAATGAAAAAATCAGCAATTATTTGGATTGTTGTTGGCGTTGTAGTACTTCTCATTTTTGGAGGTATGCGGGGCTCATACAATAAAATGGTATCAATGGAAGAATCGGTAGCAGCACAGTGGTCACAGGTTGAAAATGTATATCAGCGGCGTGCCGATTTGATCCCAAATCTGGTAAACACTGTAAAAGGATATGCATCGCACGAACGTGAAACTTTTGAGGCTGTAATTGAGGCCCGTTCAAAAGCAACCCAGGTAACTGTTGATCCCACGAACCTGAATGAAAATTCAGTGCAAAATTTTCAAGCAGCACAATCGGGTTTATCTTCAGCATTGAGCCGGCTCATGGTTGTTGTTGAACGTTATCCCGATTTGAAAGCCAGTCAAAACTTCAGGGACCTGCAAGCACAACTAGAGGGGACCGAAAATCGAATTTCGGTTGAACGTCGTAAATTTAATGAGGCTGCAAGGTCATACAATACATATATCCGTCAATTCCCACAAGCGATTTATGCCAATATCTTCGGGTTTGATAATAAAGCATATTTTGAATCATCAGAAGGTGCAGATCAAGCTCCTGAAGTTCAATTTTAAACAAAATTACTATGTCTAAACCATCAAATTTCTTTACAGAAGAAGAAAAAAAGATAATTAAAGAATCAATTGAAACCGCTGAGTTGAATACTTCGGGTGAAATTCGGCTACATGTCGAAAAAAAATGTCCTGAAGATGTGATGGACCGTGCGGCCTATTGGTTTAAAGAACTAAAGATGCACAAAACAGAAGCCCGCAATGGCGTGCTCTTTTATTTATCGGTTGAAGATCACAAATTTGCTATACTTGGCGATGTTGGTATTAATGCTAAAGTTCAGGAAGGATTCTGGGATTCGACACGTGACCTGATACTGAGTTTTTTCAAAGAAGGCAGATATGCCGAGGGGCTTAAAGTTGGTATTATACAAGCCGGGTTACAACTTAAAGAATATTTTCCATATCAGAGCGATGATGTAAATGAGCTGGAAAACGAAATATCATACGGAAAATAGGAGGCGGAGCGATGAAGAAAACCATATTATTTATTTTTGCATTATTCATTATCGGCATCTCTTTTGCCGATGACTTGCCACAGCGGCCAACGCCGCCCACATTAGTAACTGACTTTGCCGATGTGTTAAATGATCAGCAACAGGCACAACTTGAACAGAAACTTGTTCGTTACTTCTCTTCTACATCTACACAAATTGCGGTAGTTACGGTCAATGACCTCGGGGGGAATGAAATTTCGGATTATGCTTTCAGGCTTGGGGAAAAATGGGGCATTGGCAGCAAGGATTTTGACAACGGGATTCTAATTCTTGTAAAACCGAAACAATCATCAGGTCGTGGCCGGGTGTTTATAGCTGTAGGTTACGGTTTAGAAGGGGCTGTGCCCGATGCCACAGCCAATCAGATTGTTGAGAATGAAATGATACCACATTTTAAGGCAGGCGATATGTATACCGGTATCGACAAGGCAACATCGGTTCTGATCGATATTACACAGGGGGAATATTCGGCGCAACAGTATGCTGAACAGGTAAGTGGTGGTTTTAACCCATTCATTTTATTTTTAGTAATATTTTTTATTTTCCCATTGATATTCGGACGTCGAAGAAGGGGGTATTACTCAACCGGCGGACGTAGTAGTTTGCCATTTTGGCTTGCTTTAGGCTTTTTAGGCGGGGCAAGCCGGGGGCATTCCGGTACTTTCAGCGATTTTAGTTCGGGCGGTGGATCATTTGGCGGTGGCGGAAGTTTTGGTAGTTTTGGCGGCTTTGGCGGCGGCGGTTTTGGCGGCGGCGGTGCCGGCGGTAGCTGGTAATTTCTACGTCAAATTTATACCATTATTGATATTGTATCGTTAATCAAACATATCGCTTACGTAATCTTTTCTGTATCTTTGCCGCATGCTGAAATATTTAATAATACTGCTACTCTCGTTTGCATTTGCTATGCCTCTTTCCGGGCAGGAAGTGAGAATGCCACGTGGTAATAACTCATCAGCAACAAGTGGTGATGATACTGAAAGCCATGTTGACGATAAGGAGGCTAAAGTTGATTCCAAAATTTATTCATGGAAATTGGTTGATTTATACAGCCGCGAAGATTCAGTTGTAGTGGATAGTAGTATGGTTAACTTTCATATTTATAACCCCATATTCCAAAATAGCATTTCAAACAATTATCTGGGTTACCTTGGGAGTCCTTACGAGTCAAATATTTTTTTTAAAAGAAGGTTGCCCGGCAATGATTTTTATTTTCTGGAAAATTTGACCGCATACAGGTTAAAAACCGATGATGTTAGATATTATAATACAACAACACCTTTCGCGGTACTGAAATACTCTCAGGGAAACCAGGGGGCAAATAAGGCCGAACAAAGTTTTAAGGCTTTTTATACCCAGAATATTGATTCGACCATGAACATCGGGTTCGATTTTAATGTGTTTAGTAACGAAAGTCAGTACATAAGCCAGGAAATTTCACACAAGTACTTCAATATTTTTGTTTCCCGTAATACAGATCGGTATAATGGATACCTGACGTTTGTAAATGGTAATAATAACCTGGTAAATAACGGGGGTGTGCCTGTCGACGTATTTGAGCTGGGATTTCGTGACCCTGTTGATATGCCGGTAAATCTGACATCTGCATTAGAAACTGAGAATAAATCTTTTTCGTTGTTTACATCCCATGAATATTTGATGGGGCAGTTACCTTTTCTCGAAAAAGAGCAAGATTCTACAAGCATTGATTCAATTAAACCTGCATTTAAACCTGCATATTCGGTTCATTATTATGCTGATTTTTCTAATTATAAACGTTTTGTAACAGAAAATAGTGTTAGTGATACGTTTTTTGATACAACGTTGATTAATACGGACAATCATATCGATTCTGTGTTTTTCAAAAGGTTTAATCATGCATTACAACTCAATGCTTTTGAAAACGATGACCGGAAATTTACTTTTGGTAAAAGGGCTTTTATTGAGAATGAAATTGTACGAACGGAATATCCCCTGGCAGGAGGACGCCGTTCATACTCGTATTCGAATATTTATGTAGGTGTGGAAATTTATCGGAGCAAAAGCGATTTTTGGAAATGGCGGGCAGCAGCACGTTTTGCAATACTGGGGCGTAATCTCGGTGATGCAAAAATTGAGGGGGAGATTGAAAAACCACTTATTTTTCAAAACGATACAACCCGGTTGAAAGTAGAAGGATGGTACCGTGATTTTTCTCCCGATATTTTTCAGGAGCATTGGTATAGTAATCATTTTGCATGGGATAATGAGTTCAGAAAACAACATGAGGTTTATGTGAAATCGAAATTTGATTACCCGAAATATAACGCTTCAGCAGGGTTCAATTATGGTTTGTTTAGTAACTATTTGTACAATAATGAGCATGCTATGCCTGATCAGCATGCCGGAGAGTTTTCGGTGCTGAGCGCCAATTTGAGAAAAGATTTCAATTTTTGGCGTTTCGGATGGTCCAATAAAGTGGTTTGGCAGGCCGTTTCGCGTAACCCTGCATTACGACTGCCTACATGGAGTTTTTACTCGAGTTTGTATTATTCACATTATCTTTTTAAAGTGATGAAAATTCAGCTTGGTGCTGAAGTTTATTATCATACAGATTTTCAGGCAAATGCTTACGAGCCTTCAACCGGGCAGTTTTATGTGCAAAATGAGATGACGACCGGGGGCTATCCTGTTGTTAATTTGTTTGCCAATGCAAAGTTAAAACGTACAAACGCCTTTGCAAAACTGGTTCATGCCAGTAGCTTTTTTAACCTGGGTGAATACTTTAGTGCTTATCAACACCCACTCGAAACAATGGCCTTCCGGTTTGGTTTTTACTGGACATTTTATGACTAATTTCATGTTTCGTCAATGTTAATTTTGACGAATGACCTGTTTAACATTGTGATTATCTTGGGTTTTTGGCGTTACTTCGCGGCAGAAATCAACGAGGTGGTTAAACATTTTATATACTTAATCGTTGTTAGCTAAATAGCTTTTCAGAGTTTTGAAAAGTTATTGTAGAACTAAAATTGAAGTATTGAAGAAACTAATTTTAGTATTATTAATCGCGTTCTCAGTATTGGCCGGTTGTAATAACAAAAGCCACACAGAGGACAAGGTTGCTCCCCAGAACACCAAAACCGATGATTTAAAACGAATCGTCGAAAAGAAAAAACTCAATGTTGTGGTTGACTATAGCTCAACCAGTTATTTTGTTTACAAGGGGCAGCCAATGGGCTTCCAGTACGAGTTGCTCAAAGCACTCGCGAAAGATCTCGAAGTTGAACTCGACATTCATGTAAGCAATAACTTACGTGAAACATTTAACGGTGTGAACACATCGGAGTTTGACCTTATAGCCAAAAACCTTACCGTAACAAAAAGCAGAAATAAAGTAGTTGATTTTACTGAACCCTTGGCGTTAACCCATCAGGTTTTGGTACAACGTTCGGCTAACGATGATGAAGATTACCATGTGGCTTCATCCCTCGATTTAGCTGGAAAAACTATTTATGTACATCAAAATTCAGCTTACGTACAACGATTGAAAAACCTTTCGGAAGAGATAGGTGAATCAATTACTATTGTTGAAGATTCAGTACATGGTGTAGAACAATTAATTGCCCTGGTAGCTTCCGGCGAAATTGATTACACTGTTTGTGACGAAAATGTTGCATCTGTAAATCAGCGTTATTATCCATGGATCGATATCTCTGTCCCGGTTAGTTTTGATCAGAAGATTTCATGGGCTGTACGCAACAATTCCTCAAAATGGAAAGAATACATCAACAATTGGCTTAAAGAGTATAAGAAAACCAGTGAGTACCACTACATCTATAACAAGTATTTCTCAAGTTCGAGGGTTGCTAATTTGGTGCGGAGCGAGTACAATTCAATCACCGGGGGAAAAATATCGGAATACGATGAGTTGGTTCGTGAAATATCGGCCAGTTTTGGATGGGATTGGCGCCTGGTGGCTTCTGTTATTATGCAGGAATCGCGTTTTAATAAATATGCCGAAAGCTGGGTTGGAGCCATGGGCTTAATGCAGCTAATGCCAAAAACAGCCGAGCGTTTCAATGTAACCGATATTGTTAACCCACGTGAAAATATTCGTGCCGGGCTCGAATACCTCACATGGCTCGATGAAGTGTTTGCTCCAATTATTGAGGATGAGCATGAACGGCTAAAATTTGTTCTGGCATCGTACAATGTTGGTATCGGCCACGTGATGGATGCACGGAAATTGGCCATGAAATATGGAAAAAAACCATCGGTTTGGGATGACAATGTTGAAGTTTTTATCCTGAAAAAAACATTGCCCGAATATTATAACGATCCGGTAGTACGGTGGGGGTATTGCAGGGGCAAGGAACCTTATAATTATGTGATTAAAGTTCTCGACCGTTACGATCATTATCTTAACGTTTTGCCCGATGAGAATAATGTCTCTCTAGTATCGCTTCCAGTTCTGAAAGAATCATTGAAGTAGCGCCCCATATGATATTCCCGTTAATGAAATAGCAGGGGACATTTATTTTTTCTCCTGCTATTTTTACAGGTTTAAATGAATGTGTTTGATTGTGGAACAATTCACTTAACCCAACCGGTATAACTTCTGTTACTTCGTTCCTGTCTATCCTAAAGTTTATATTATTTTTTAATAATCCTACATAAGGGGCAATTGTAAAATTGCTTACCGGAATATACAGGTTGCTAAGTTTCCCCAGCACCTCAATATTTTCAGGCTCAATTCCTATTTCCTCATGAGTTTCTCGTAAGGCTGTTGCCTGCGTGTTAATGTCGTGGGGTTCGTAACTGCCTCCGGGAAAGCTGATTTGCCCGGGGTGTTTCTTCAGGTTATGGTTGCGTTTAGTAAGGTATGTGTAAATTTCATTTGTATTGAAAAACAGGGGTATAAGTATTGCGCTTTTTTTGGGTATTATTCCAGTGGGGATATCAAGCTTACGTCCGCCTGGCGACATGGCATAATGGGCCTCTGCCCCGGGAAGCTCTTCATTTAAGGCATGACGTATACCCTGAGTTGTTATTTTGTTAAAATTTATCACAGCAGCTTGTCAAATTTTAAATCTTATTCAATTGAAATGGCATCAATTGGAGATATTTTTGATATGAACATTGAAGGCAACAATACAATCAATAATATTGCAGTTATGGTTCCAATGTTCAGTAGCAAAATATACGAAAAATTTAAAAATATGGGCACTGTATCGATATAATACGAGGCTGGGTCAAGTTCTAAAATACCGGTAGTATATTGGATAAGGCAAAGTCCGATGCCGATAATATTTCCCCATATTAAACCGCGGGCCGATAAAAGTGCTGTAAGGTACAAGAATATTTTGCGGACCCTGACATTAGGGTATCCCAATGCTTTAAGTATTCCAATCATTCTGCTGCGTTCAATAATGATTATCAATAACCCCGAAATCATATTAATTCCGGCAACAGTAATCATGAGTATCAGTAGCACCCACACATTCATATCGAGTACCGAAAGCCAGTCGAATATCATCGCGTATTTTTGCTTTATGGTGTATGCCCTGAGCATTGAATTTTCGGTGGCATGGTTCATTGTTAAATTACGCGTTTCACTATAAACCTGATCAAGTAACTCGAAATTGTCAACGTTTAGTTCGTAGCCACTTATCTCCGATTGATGCCAGCCATACAACGATTGCACTTGTTTTATATCACTAATTACATACAACTCATCAAATTCAGACATGCTGGTGTTGTAAAAGCCGGAGACAAAAAAACGCCGGGTCCTGGGAGTGCTCATGCCTTCGTTGTAGAAATAACAATATAGCTTATCGCCTATGCCAAGCTTTAGCAACTTGCCAATTTCCTGAGATACGAGAACCTCTGTGTTCTCCTCTCCATGCTTAATTTGGGGCAGTGCCCCCTCTACAATGTTGTTTTCGAGGAAAGTTAAATCGTAATTTGCCCCAACACCTTTAAGTACGATACCATGAATAGCATCTTCGGTTTTTACAATGCCCGGTTTTATTGCAAATTGTTGCAAGTGGCTTACATGGGGAATATTCAAAAGTTGATCAATCAGTTGTGAGTCTATTGTTACAGGGTTGGTCTCAAAAGAAAGGTTGGAATCGAAGTTTACAATTTGGAGGTGGGAGCCAAAACCAACAACTTTATCACGTATCTCGTTTTTAAAGCCCAGCAAAACAGCTACCGAAATAATCATAACAGCTAAACCGAGAGAAATACTGGCTACGGCAATCGAAACAATTTTGTTCGAAATTCCTTTTCGCTTCTCGTTTTGTGAAAAGACTCGTTTGGCTATGAAAAATTCGGTATTCAAAGGGATGGGTTTTTTAGGGTTACAGCTTCTCTTGTTGGTGGTGTGTAATTTCGGTTAAT
>JAGYOI010000169.1 GCA_018399395.1 Prolixibacteraceae bacterium | reverse complement strand
CGGGCTGTTGAGTACTGGGAAGAATTAGCAACCTCAGGCCGGGAATAAATTGCAGATTCTGGCGCTTTGCAGCTACATTAAACTAAGTGTGTTAATTTTGCAGGCTAGTTGTCAAGCCTCACTACTTTCAACACATTCTCGCCTAAGTCGGTCCAAACCTTCAGAATCAATATTCCCGGTTTGATTCCATCCAGGTCAAAACGATTCGTGTACTCACCTTGCTTCAATTGACCGTAAGATGCCGTTCTCAGCCGACGACCGTTGAGATCAAAAATTGCTGCATCGCAAAAATGCACCTTAACTGGTAAATACATTTCAAAATCGACGTAAGTATTTGCCGGGTTAGGGAATACTCTAATTTGCACCTCTTTCCCCGTGTTAGAAACAACCCTGGAATTACTATTGGGAATGTTTTCGTCACAATGTTGGTACCCAGTCCCCGGTGAACCACCAATGCATCCTCTAAACCAAGCTATTGGTTCGTTGAAATCGCCATTAGCATTTCGCAATTCCAGCGTTCGCCCTTCATTGTTATTAGCCAAAGGCCAGGGGTGCAAATCGGAATATTTTACCGAAAATACCTTTTCGTTTTGATCATTGTACAAATGGATTTCGTCGGAAGGACTACCCAAACCAAAGCCAAAACCCAGAAAATATGCATCCACCTCAGGATACACCGAGCTAAACTGTTGAGGATTATTCGAAACCACCAGCCTTTCACCCGATTCAATGATACGATCCAGTAAAAATGTGAATACATGTGTTGAATCGTTATCCATAAAATACCAATCTTTAATATTGAAAGATTCATTCGTAGCATTATAAATTTCAAACCAGTCGGGAGTACCAATTTCGTTGGGCTTATAATTAATTTCGCTAATTAAAACACGATCGGGGGATTCACTGTCCTCAGTGAAATACGCCTTCATGTTATAAGCGGCCGTTTTAAGTTCACCCACGTTTGATGCACTGTAGATATCGTTTATAAACGAATTATCGTCCCATTTCTCGAATTTATAGCCCATGTTCGGGATTGCCGTTATTTCGATATCAACATCGCTAAAGTAAGTTCCCTCCCAGGGGTAAGCATCAGGAATAATCGTACTTATCTGAATGCTTCCGGCTCCTTGCGGCTCCACGTCAAGAGTTATGGCAACCTTGCGTGTTAAATTGTAATGCTTCATTAAATGCTCTTGTACATAGGCCGGTCTTTTTTCCAGTTCACTGTTAAAAAGCTCATGATTATTTATAAAATCGTCCACTCCCGGCCCATTCCATCTTTCGTAATAGGCTGGAATCTCGGGCAATGCTTCTTCATAAATCGCAGTTTCTATCTTACTCAACTCCTCATAGGCATAACTGGTATTCATTAAGTCGCACATTCGGTTTATAAAACGATTCTTATAATCCTCATTCTGCATAAGCCTGTACCAATACCCCGATGCAGGCCATTGGGTTTTTATGCTGTTCATATACGCTATTTGATCGAAGCTTGGGCGAGTCACCAAATGAGCATGTGAACCTGTTGGCATGAACGACCATTCCAAATCAACAATGGCAAACTGCCAGCGCATGCCAGAACCTTTACACCTCCACGCTTTCATATTGTTGTGAGGCCAGTCTTTGTTGGTCATCCAGGTTTGGCCGGCCATATAATCAGTGTAACAATCAAGGTCAAGAAACTCATCAACTTTATCTAAATAATCTGCCCCGGAAGGATCCATATCTAAAAAACGTTCATAATCCTCGAAAAATGGTTCGGCTGAGCCAACAATTGGCAGTATTGTATTCGGTTCTTTAAAGTAGCTGATTCCAACCATGGTCAAGGAATCGGTATTCATATCGTAGTTGTTTTCCAGATAGTCGGCCTTTATTTTTTCACGACCTTCGTACATTCCATAATATTCTCCATTAATGAATACTACAATGGGGCGATATTCTGAATAAAAATTATGGGTATTCTTTCCCATTCCCCTTACCTGAGCACCATCTTTGTAAAATAAATCTAAATACCGGTTGCTGCCATTTCTCAGATAAAGATATTCATATTCGTTGCGATTCAATCGTTCCGGATGAAAATTGTATTTCACGGCACCTTCTCCCAAAGTCCCATGATCCGGTTCTATCCGAAACGATGTTTGAGGCATGTGTCGGCTACCTCCTGCCCCACCATCAACCTGTATGCCAGATGCCTGACTAACAACCAATGCTTTATCTTCATCAAAATACTCAATGTAACATGGTCGGTTCCAGCTTTCGTTATGGTTGTGAAAAATTCCTGTAGAACCATATAAGTTCTCTTTATTGGTTGTAAGCGATAAAACAGGAATGGTATATTCGTCATTAATGAAATAAGTTGAGGCAATGGCTTTACCTGGTAATTTTCCTGTCACAAAGCAACGTGCTTTAATGCAGGTCGTATTACGAATAGTTATTGCCTCCGTATATAAAGATGATGAGCTTGTTGGATCACTTCCATCGGTGGTATACCTTATTTCAGCTTCTTTGTTTCCTGTTAATAGTTTTAACGTAACATAGCTATTGTAAAAACCAGCTTCCTGGCTGAAATGAGGTTCATCGGCATACCCATTGATATAAGCTGTTGCCGGATTGTTACTTGCACCTGGTGTGGCTTCGGCAAATGTTGCCCATTCTGAGGCACCATCGGTAGCACGGCCAGTAGTGTGGTCAATCTGCACTTCATCGACATACATCGAATCTACCAATCCTGTTGGATCTGACAAGAATACCCACTCACCATCATTAGAAATTTTAAAATTGGTATGCAAACCTCCCGTCCCGATGGAATTCTGACCAAACCAGCCGGGAACAGGACGAAAAAAAGATTCATTGACCATCATTCCAAAAGAAAGGTAAGGGATCAGGCTCATGTCGGAAGAGGTATTACTCACATTATGCACCTCGACACAAAAAACATTTTTACCTGATACGAGAATGGATTTCAATTCGTCTTCTTCGATGGTATATTTCTCAATTTCACCGGCTTCGTGATTGCCAGCAGCCCTACTGTTCCATGCCGGAATACCATTAATATTCGAACGTGCAATTTCCTGTCCGTTCAAATAGGCCACGAAACCATCGTCGTAATCAATATGAAGTGCTGCTTCAAATAATTTACTGGCATCGGTCACGTTAAATTCGCGACGAATATAAACGGCTAACGAGCCTGCAGGAACTTCTGTCTCATCGTCGCCATCACCATAGCCAAAACCACCCTTGCCCTCGTCCCAGGAACTATGGTCAAAATCTATATTCTTCCAGTTTGAAGGAGTTGAGTTGTCCGGAATCGTATATCGAAAGTTATCATCTGCAAAAACGGCCGTTTCCCAATACAACTGTTTTTCATTTTGATTTTGACTAAGATCTTTGCCCGATGCATGCAGTAATATAAATCCGCCTGACGGGATGTCAATATCACCAAATTGCCATTTTTGATAATTATTTCTACTGTCGCTTAAAAACCATCCCTTAAGGTTTGTACTTGAAGAACCCGCATTATAAAGTTCGATCCAGTCGTTCGTTTCTTCATCTTCATCAAGTATCTGAGTGTAGTTTCGATTGGAAGCTTCATTAAAAACAATTTGTGCATTTGCAGCTAATGCACAAATAATTATGGTCACGATTATGCTGGCAGGTTTAATCATATATAATAGTTAAATCAATTTTTTACGGGTCGAAACTTATAGAAACAAACGTAATTGACAAAACTAACAAAATAGTTTCACCTGAATTATAACCATATAAGAATTATAAGGTCATATAAGTAAGCCTGATATGCTCTTATATGTCTTATATGGTTCACCATAAAGCAGTTCGTTGACATTGTTTCCTTTTGCTTTGCTCATTCATTTAAAAGCTCTTCCACATCAAACTCGGTAAATGGTCCGGCCGATGCGGGAACCCTGTTCATGCTTACATGCATTTTCATTTTTGATGGTTCAAACAAAACACATTGCAGGTTCTCATTAAATTGTCGGGCTGCATGCATCGCTTCGCGCAAGTGCTCAAGGTTAAACTCGCCATGATACTTTTTTGACAGCGTCATAAGGTTGGCAAAACGCCTTTCGTTTACATGGTTTTCAAACATCCCAGAAGCATAAAAATAATTTGTGGCGGCCAATACGCCTTTACTGCCTTCCCTTATAGCAGTTGCTACCGGACTTAACTCGCCCACAAAAGCCTCATCGCTGTCGGCACACATAACATTGATGGGGATCATGTGCCTCTTATCGCGTAAAAAATTCATCATTGATTTTGCCGAGCTGCTTTGTTCGCCCCCCATTTGCATCAACAACTGAATGGGCAACCCATTGGTATCAATCCCATTATCTTCGCCATTATAAACGAGCATGTTACCATACGAAACCCCTTTCTCGTTCATTCCGGTAAAACTGCCGGCCAAGCCCAAAAAAGTAGAAGATATGGTTGCCAACCCTTCATCGGGATGCTTTACAACGATGATGCCCAGCGCTTTGTTTACACGCTGAAAATTATAATCGG
>JAGYOI010000168.1 GCA_018399395.1 Prolixibacteraceae bacterium | reverse complement strand
TTAGTAATTTTTTCATAAATCAAATTTAATAACATCGGTAATTTGTCAAATCCCAACAGGGTTTTGAAACCTGTCGGGATTAATTGTCTCTCATTTAGCTTGCATCTCCTCCCATTTTTTTCGCTCTTCGTCGGTTGGTGTTGGCAGCGGCGGCAGGTTGTTCCCTCTCACTTTACGAAGCGAATCGCGATGCAGATCGTAATAGATTTGCTCATCCTGTGATAGCCTTGGATGAGTCCGAGTCCCGCTCCATCTTCTAAATTCATATTCACCAACCAGAAATTCAACATCATTTCTTCTTGATCGAAAACTATAGAGTGTATCATCTGCAATTTTCAACTCGTAATTCCATCCATCTTTTTCCCATATCTGGGTATAATAATGAAGATATGAACTATCATTGGCTGCTTTAAAAACACACATCAAGGCTATTTTACCATTTTGCAATGTATCTTTGTAGTAATAAGAAACTGCTTCTGGTCCTATGTTGTTATAAATGTCATCAGTCAAAGAATCTGTAAGTACAGGTTCGTTCAATTCTAATAATGGATACTGTTTTGAAATGTCATTTAACACCGGGTCATTAAACTGTGCTTTATGACATCCCCAAAAAACTAATAAAATCCATATCATTACTAATAAATTTCTCATAAAACTATTTTCTACATATAATTACAGGAACATACACTTCAGCAACAAGAATCCGTTTCAAAAAATAAATATCAAATCCACCTTCGTCAATACTATACTCTATCAAGCAATGTTCCAATATCACAATCCAGTGTCAAGAGTATTAATGATGCCCATAATCGGTCTTCAATTTTTGAAAAATCAAACTTGTCGAGATTGTTATATGTTCCCATCCAAACAATTCCTAAACTTCCGGATATACTCATCACCTCAAATATTTCTTTAAACTTCTCGTCGGAGTTACCAACTGCCTTAAAGTAGTTTGATATCTTGCTGTTATTGGGCCTTAAATCAATTTGTATAATTGGATTCTCGATCTTTACATATTCACCTTTAATTTTTACTGAATCCTTGAAAATGTTATATCTCCAAATCTCATAAAAGAGGCTCTCGTCAAGACTATGCAAAAAATTTATCTTTTTTTCATGGTTGATACATAATATGTTTAATGCCTCTTGCATGTTGTGATTTTGTGCTTGCTTCCATACCGAATCCATATAAAGATGATAAGAGTTATTCATACTGGTAGAAGGACATTTAGAAATAACAATACTGTCAGTAAATTGAATGATTTTGACAATTTCTTGCTTATCCTCAGCAGAAAAGTAAACATCTAATAATTGATTCTTTACCATTTTTTTTACATCTCTGTCGTTTCCAAATGAAGTGAAGAATAAAATCGTAAACAAAAGCAATAATGTGCGCTTAACAATCATAAATTTGATGTTTTATTATGCTATAAATTAAGTGTTTGATACACATTTTAAAGATGTTGAAAAACTCATTGGAGTATAATACATTGTGTGTTAATTTTAAGAGGGTTAACGTGTACTAAATTATAAATATCTTCGCAAAAAACACATTTTATGTTTTTTTATTAATCCAGAAATATTGAAAACACCGGGATAATCATCATAAATAAACCGATATCCAGATGCCAACAATGATACAACCTTTGCATTTCACGCCATCATCAAAAAATCTTCACCTTCAACTTTGCCTTTCGATAACAGGTAGTTGCGTATTTTTTCGCGGGCTCCATGGTTCCCCACATACGACAGGATAAAAGCCGGGGCATCCCAGTTGAATTCTTCGTAGTAAATACAACAGGCATCATCCAGAAAACGGGGCTTCACATCGATGTAGCCTTCCACGAAAATTCCTTTTTCCATAAGGTATTCAACCCGTTTACGGGTTTTGCGCCCTGCTCCCCAAACCCATAAGTAGGGATGGTCATTTTTCATCAGC
Organism: Prolixibacteraceae bacterium; assembly: GCA_018399395.1. Taxonomy (GTDB): domain Bacteria; phylum Bacteroidota; class Bacteroidia; order Bacteroidales; family Prolixibacteraceae; genus Roseimarinus. The sequence goes on along the minus strand of JAGYOI010000168.1, from coordinate 2,600 downwards.
CACGCGGCCAGGTGTTCGGCCTTCGTACGATAAAAAGCATCGGTGCTGTAACGCTCGTCGGTACGGGTGAGGCGAATGTCAGAATCGTACCACTGAAAAAGCATTTCGGGCACTTTCGCGAACTTTACACCTTTGCCCATCCAGCGTAGCCACATCTCATAGTCTTCGGGAAAATCGCCATGGATGTAACCACCATGTTGTTGTAACAATACGCGCCTGAACATTACCGTAGGGTTTATGACCGGCATTTCAACAAAGCGGTTTAAGCTGATTTTTTCGGGCGTGTCCAGGCTGTTTACCCAGTTGACATACTTTTCAATTCCGGCTGTACCTTTGTGATGGCCAACATGCTCAACATAGCACGAAACAACACCCAAACCGGGATGTTCGTCGAGGTATAAAAGTTGTTTGTATAAGCGTTTAGGAAGGGAAACATCATCGGCATCCATGCGGGCAATATATTCGGCCCGGGCGGCATTGTTGCCTGTATTGGCCGCGTAAGTTACACCTTGCCGGGGCTCGTGCAACAAAACAATACGCTGGTCTTTTCCGGCAAAGTCGTGGGCAATAGCAGTGCTGTTGTCGGTTGAGTTGTTATCGACCAGCAACAATTCAAAATTGGAATATGTTTGACTGAGGACAGACTGAATGGCACGTGCAATGGTTGCCCCTGCATTGTAGAAAGGCATTACAACCGACACCCGAGGTTTTCCATCACATACATCGCCCATAAAAAGTGAGTTATAATTTGATTGTTATTTGCGCCCTGATGGTCAACATTAATTACTTACCGGGTCAGGTCCATGAACACATTTTCGATGGTCCTTGATTTTTCATTTAAGGTGACAATCGTAAGCCCCTGTTCAACCGCCCACTTAAACAACATTGGTCGGATATCCTCTTCCACCGAGGATGTGAGCATACAATGATTTGTTTCAATTATTTCAACCGAAGCCACAAAGGGCAATTGTTCGATTTTGTCAACATCCAAATCCTCAACTGTAGCCAGTTCTACTTGTTGTCCCAGCCCAATTGCCATTCGTTTAATGCTGGCAGTATCACCATCGGCAATAATTTCGCCGTTGTTGATAATAATCACCCGGCTGCAAATGGCTTCCACCTCCTGCATGATGTGGGTTGAAAGCATTACCGTTTTATGCTTGCTGATGTTGGTGATCAGTTTACGGATTTCTTCGAGCTGATTGGGATCCAGCCCCGATGTAGGTTCATCAAGGATAAGCACCTCCGGGTCGTGGATCAGTGCCTGTGCAAGCCCCACACGCTGCCGGTACCCTTTCGACAAAGCCCCGATTTTTTTGTGGGCCTCAGATGTTAAGCCGGTCATTTCCACAACCTTTTCAACCTTTTTTTTCTTGCTGTTGAGCTTGTAAAAACCCGCCACAACAGCAAGATATTCACGAACATACATTTCGGGGTACAAAGGGTTATGCTCGGGCAGGTAACCAATTTTAGCCCTGAAGTTGGTTGCCATGGGCGATACTTCAAGTCCGAATACCCGGGCGCTACCTTCATCGGCCGGCAGAAAACCGGTAAGTATTTTCATTAATGTTGATTTCCCGGCACCATTTGGACCAAGAAAGCCCACAATTTCGCCGGCTTCAACATCAAACCGCACTCGGTTTAAAGCCTTTTGCTTTCCGTAGCTTTTCGATATGCCGTTTACATTTATTGACATGCAGCAAATGTAATAAATAGACTGAAAAAGTCATCAAGTTTTTAACCATATAAGGCATATAAGAGCATATAAGGTTTTCTTAAATGAACTTATAATTCTTATATGGTTTAAAATGGAACAACAAGAAGTGATTTAGTTCTTCAACCATATAAGCCACATAAGGGCATATAAGGTTTTCTCTTAAATGATCTTATAATTCTTATATGGTTCAAAAAATGTTAGTAGGCAGCTTGAAATTGATCAAGGAACCTCACATCGTTTTCGAAGAATAAACGAAGGTCTTTCACCCCGTATTTGAGCATGGCAATGCGTTCAACGCCCATGCCAAATGCAAATCCGGTGTATTTTTGATTGTCGATGCCGCACAATTCAAGCACGTTGGGGTCGACCATACCACAACCCATAATTTCGAGCCAGCCGGTGTATTTACAAACATTACACCCTTTTCCGCCACAAATTGAACAGCTTACATCCATTTCGGCCGATGGTTCGGTAAACGGGAAATACGATGGGCGCAGGCGGATATCGGTTTTCTCACCAAAAAACTCGCGGGCAAAATACAGCAAGGTTTGTTTAAGGTCGGCAAACGATACATTTTCATCAACATACAAACCCTCAATTTGATGGAAGATACAATGCGCACGGGCCGAGATGGCCTCGTTACGGAAAACACGTCCCGGGAAAATAGCCCTGATGGGCGGTTGTGTTTTTTCCATCATGCGCACCTGTACACTCGAGGTGTGGGTACGTAACAATACATCGGGGTCCTTTTCAATAAAGAAAGTATCCTGCATATCGCGCGCAGGGTGCTCGGGCGGAAAGTTCAACGCTGAAAACACATGCCAGTCGTCTTCAATTTCAGGCCCTTCAGCCACAGAAAATCCGATACGGTCGAAAATATCTA
>JAGYOI010000167.1 GCA_018399395.1 Prolixibacteraceae bacterium | reverse complement strand
GCATCATTTTCCTGAGAATAAGCAATTGTGGATGTTGATTTTTCTTAAACTGTTTCTGATTTTTTTTATCATGAAATTCTTCTTTTTCTCCGATACTATTGAAGACAAATATCAAACAGATGAAGAAGTAGGGATGCATGTGCTTGAGAATATAACAAAATCTAAATAACCAAAACTATGTTTGAATCGATTGACTTGTCACTGGTAAACTGGTCGAGGGCGCAGTTTGCACTAACGGCAATGTACCACTGGTTGTTTGTTCCGCTTACCCTGGGAACAACTTTTATGATTGCCATGATGGAAACCATTTGGGTGCGGACCGGTAAGCCCGAGTGGAAGACAATGACCAAGTTCTGGATGACCTTGTTTGGGATTAACTTTGCCATTGGTGTTTCAACGGGTATTATCCTTGAGTTTGAATTTGGCACCAACTGGTCGAACTACTCGTGGTTTGTAGGTGATATATTTGGTGCCCCGTTGGCCATTGAGGGTATTATGGCTTTCTTCCTTGAATCGACCTTTATTGCGGTGATGTTTTTTGGCTGGAACAAGGTGGGGAAAAAGTTCCACCTTCTTTCGTCGTGGCTGGTGGCCATTGGTGCCAACCTTTCGGCCTTATGGATTTTAGTAGCCAATGCATGGATGCAGCATCCCGTGGGAACTGTTTTTAATCCCGAAACGGCCCGAAACGAAATGACCAGTTTCTGGGAAGTCCTTTTCTCACCGGTTGCCATCAACAAGTTCCTGCATACCATAACATCGGGTTTTGTATTATCGGCCATTTTTGTGATTGGTATATCCGGCTGGTTCCTGCTCAAAAAGCGCCACATTGTAATGGCACGCAAAAGTATTTTGGTAGCCGCCATCTTCGGGTTACTGTCGTCGGCCGCGTTAATTATTACCGGCGATGGGTCGGCCAAGCAGGTTGCCAGGGTTCAACCCATGAAGCTTGCTGCAATGGAAGGGCTCAACGATGGTATAGAAGGTGCCGGCTTGATTTTATTTGGTATCGTAACCAATAATGAAGATTACCCCGATAACGACCGTATGAAAAAAATCGCCATGAGGGTTGAGGTCCCCAAAGCCCTTTCATTTCTATCGTATGCCGATTTTAATGCTTTTGTGCCCGGAATTAACGACCTGATAGATGGAAACGAAAAGTATGGTATCATGTCGGCCCACGAAAAAATTAAACGGGGCAAGGTGGCTGTTGAAAAGCTGACCATCTTTAAAGATGCCCGTAAAAACGGTGACACTCAAAAAGCCGAAGAATTGAAAGAACTGTTGATTAGTGACGATTTTCAGGAAAATTATTTCAAGTACCTGGGGTATGGACATGTAAATGATACCAGTTTTTTGATCCCCAATATCGCCATTACTTTTTACAGTTTCCACATTATGGTAATGTTGGGTTTTTGGTTTGTGGTTGTTTTTGTTCTGGCATTGTGGTACTTGCATAAAGGAACGCTGCACAAACAACGATGGTTCTTGTGGCTCAGCTTGTTATCCATTCCGCTGGCTTATTTGGCCTCGGAGCTGGGGTGGTTGGTTGCCGAGTTTGGTCGTCAGCCCTGGGTGATTCAGGATTTGATGCCCACAACCACAGCCGTGTCGAACATTAATGCATCGTCGGTGAAAATAACCTTTACATTGTTTGCCATTATCTTTACCACTTTACTGATTGCCGAGATAAAAATAATGGTACGTCAAATAAAAATTGGACCAAAACATGAAGAGAAAGGAGGCCAGAAATGATAGCTGCTATTTCATATCCGTTATTACAAGAATATTGGTGGGCAATTATATCGCTATTGGGCGCATTGCTTGTGTTCCTGATGTTTGTTCAGGGCGGTCAGTCGTTGCTTTACACGGTAGGTAAAAGTAAAATGCAGCGCACCATGCTGGTTAACAGTCTTGGGCGTAAGTGGGAGTTCACATTTACAACGCTGGTAACCTTTGGCGGTGCATTTTTTGCATCGTTCCCGTTGTTTTATGCTACCAGTTTTGGCGGTGCCTACTGGGTTTGGATGGCCATTTTGTTTTCGTTTATATTGCAGGCCGTATCTTATGAGTTTCGTTCAAAACCTGCTAATTTTCTTGGTTCTAAAACATACGAAGTTTTTCTCTTTATCAATGGTTTGATGGGGACCATTTTAATTGGCACGGCTGTTGGGACATTCTTTAACGGGGCGCAGTTCTCGTTGAACGATTATAATCAGGTGACCTGGCAAACCGGGGCGCGCGGACTTGAAGCGGTGTTGAATATTCATAATGTTGCACTGGGGCTTACGGTGTTCTTCCTGGCACGTGTGCTGGCACTGCAATATTTTAATAATTCAATCGACAATAAAGAAATAAGCTTGCGTGTGCGCCTGCAACTTTGGGTAAATTCTATCCCTTTTCTGGTTTTCTTCTTGTATTTTGTAATTGCGCTTTTATTAAAAGATGGTTTTGCATACGACCCTGATACTTTGGAAGTTTCAATGGAACGTTACAAATACTGGCATAATTTTATAGAAATGCCTTTGTTACTGATTGGCTTTCTTGCAGGTGTTGTTTTGGTAATTTGGGGTATATTTTCCGATATGTTTTTTAAGCCCGGGAAAGGAATTTGGTTCTCGGGGGCAGGCACAATTATTACTGTTTTTTGTCTTTTCCTTTTGGCCGGGTACAATAATACATGCTATTATCCATCGGTATACGATATGCAGTCATCGTTGAATATACGCAATAGCTCATCAAGTGAATTTACCCTGGGCGTAATGTCCATTGTATCGTTACTTGTGCCCTTTGTAGTTGCCTATATTTGGTTCGCATGGAAGGCCATAAATACTAAAAAGATTGATGAAAACGAGATGAACGAAGGCGGACATAAATACTAAAAAAAGAACTATGATATTATCAGGAATATTATCGCTGTTAAGCTGGCCGGCACTTATTATTGTTACTTATTGGCTGATTAAGCTGGCATTAAAAAAATATGAATCGAAACTCGAAGAAGAATAGTTTTTGCCCTTGGGGTTTGAAAATATTAATCGGGTTCAGGTTTTCTGTTTTTGAGTTGTAAAAGTTACAACTTAAGATTAAAAAGTAATTTTAAGTGAACAGGAGAATTGGTGTGGAATTTGACAAAATTCCTGCTAATTCTCCTGTTTTCATATGGGGTACAGTCTTTCTTATTTGAGAGTAGCATTATTGCACAAAAGTACAAGATTCTTGTATTATAGTATTAGTTTTTATATGTGCTAATTTAATATTTTTATATACTCATTTATATGGCCATTGAGTGAGCGAAATTAACTAATACACGATATGTGTATGCTGTTTTTATTAACTAACTAAAAAAATCTATGAAAAACAAAACTGGAAGTTTAAAATGGCTTGGTAACTTGTCATTTTTCATTGTTCTTATCCTTATGTCTTTTAATGTTCGGGCACAGGTCGTGACAGGAAAGGTAACGGATTTGGAAGGAAATTCACTGGTAGGTGTTAATGTGATTTTAAAAGGTACAACCATTGGAACTGTAACCGATGTTGACGGCAACTATGAATTATCGCGTGTGCCGCTTGGCGAACAGGTTTTGGTTGCCTCATTTATTGGGTATGTTGCAACAGAACGTACTGTAACAATAACAGATGGTTCGCAAAATGTTGATTTTACTTTATCACCAGATTTATTCTCAATGGATGAAGTTATTGTTGTAGGTTACGGTACAATGAAGCGTAGCGACCTTACAGGATCAGTTGTTTCTGTAAGTGAAGAAGATTTAAAAGTACCCGTTGTTTCATCTGTTGATCAGGCGCTGGCAGGAAGAGCTGCAGGTGTTGTGATAACCCAAAATTCAGGACAGCCTGGTGGTGGGGTGTCTGTGAAAATTCGTGGTATAAGTTCATTATCTAACAATGAACCATTATACGTTGTAGATGGGGTGCCCATGTCGGGTAATTCACAAGGAACATCAGCTGGTTTCGATGCGATGGGCGGCGGTAGTGGTCAAACAGCCATTAACGGTTTGTCGGGGATAAACCCAAATGATATTGTTTCAGTTGAAGTACTGAAGGATGCATCAGCAACAGCCATTTATGGATCACGTGCATCAAATGGTGTTGTGCTGATTACGACTAAAACTGGTAAAACCGGTAAAACCCAGATAAGTTATGATGGGTATTATGGTCTTCAAAGCATGCCCAAGGAATTAGATGTATTGTCTTTAAATGAATTTGCTACATTCAGGAATGAAGCTAATTTAGAGAATGGTGAAAGCATAAACCCTCTTTTTGCTGATCCATCGGTTCTTGGGGAAGGAACAAACTGGCAGGATGAGATATTTGATGTAGTGCCAATTCATAACCACAACATTACCTTAACAGGTGGTACTGAAGATACAAGATTTGCTACATCTTTTGGATATATGAAGCAGGATGGTATTATTATTGGCTCAAATTTCGAACGCTTAAGTGGCCGTATTAATCTCGATCACGATGCTGCTGATTGGATGAAAATTGGAGTTAGCGTTAATGTGAGTAATACTGATGAACGTGTAACATT
>JAGYOI010000166.1 GCA_018399395.1 Prolixibacteraceae bacterium | reverse complement strand
GTCTTTCACTGCCGCGATGGCTATTTTGCCTTCGGTTTGCATAAAATAGATATTAGAAACCGTACCTACCGTGTAAATAATACCTGTTGTTACAGCAATAAAAACGGTTCCGATAAGAACTGCGCGGTTCAGCTCTTTATTGCTTCGTACGGTCATAAACCTCACAACAAGCTGTGGCTGGGCTAATACGCCAATTCCCACGCCCATTATGAGCGAAGTTACAAGTGTGTACCACCAGGCCGAACCAAATCTGGGCATTGATGTCCACCCCTGGTGTCCCACTGCCTGGAGTTTTTCGGGCACCAACTGTGCCATTTCAGTCAGGTTTCGGTTGGCTTCGGCAAAGCTCATGCCTATGGTTTTGTAGGTCCAGAAAAGCAAAAAGAACATACTTACAAACATAATGGTCCCCTGCAGCGCATCGGTGTACATTACCCCGCGCAGGCCTCCGGCAATTACGTATGCAGCAATGATTAACGTGAATATAAACAATGCGATGTGGTAATCAATTTCAAAAATCTTTTCAATAAAAACTGCACCACCTTTGAGTACAACTGCTGCGTAAAGCGGCATGGCTATGAATATTAAAGCCCCGGCAAAAACTTGTATCGATTTACTTTTATAACTTTTTCCCATAAACTCGGGAAAAGTATGGGCTCCGAGTTTATGCCCCATTTCCCGGGTTTTCCGGCCAAAAAAGATAAAGGCAATGATAACGCCGATAAACATATTCAGGAAGGTGAGCCAGATAAGCCCCATTCCAAAATTTGCAGCAACGCCCCCAAAACCAATAATTGCCGATGAAGATATAAAGGTAGCTCCATACGATACGGCCATTACAAAAGGATGAATTTGTCGTCCGGCTATCAGGTAATCGCTGCTCGATTTGGTCTGGCGATATCCTTTTATGCCTAAATAGGTTAATGATAAAAGGTAGATCAAAACAATTAATCCAAGCGTAAAAGTATTCATGGTTAGTTGGTTTTCAATTTATGCTTCGTCTTCTTTTATTCTTAACTCTTCCTCTTCCCATTTCAGGTCTTCCTCAAGTGGTTGTTCCGGATCGTTTCCTCCCTTGTTCCAGTTTATAATGCCATACACCACGGCAAATATTACACAAAGGAATACCAGTAAGTAGGCCATATAAATTCCGGGATCGCTTATTCCAAACATAGTTTTATGATTTTAAAGGTTCGTATTTTTTTAAATTTAAGCTAAAACTGTTTTGTTCTTCGCTGCTGAATCGTTCGATATTAATGTGAGAACTACAATTACAAGTATTGAAATTGGCAACGAAATAATCATCGGATCTAACACCGGCCAAGGCATTTTGTCGAATAAAACCGGTTTGCCGAATATAAATTGGGAAATACCAAGTGCCTGCGATTCTTTGGCATGCATAAAAAGCAATGCAAATAAACTCGCCGAAAACCCTGATATCATGCTCCAGAGTGCAGCTTTTGCCGTGGTTCTTTTCCAATAAAGCGAGCAAAAATAGGCCGGTAAGAATGTAGCTGCGCAAATACCAAAAAAGATGGCTGTTCCGCGGGCTATTACGCTAATGCTTAGTGTATAGCAAATGATGTAGCTGATAATAATCGCGAAAGCAACGCCGCCCCGTGTTATTCGTGTATTGTTTCGTTGTTTTTTCGATAATGTTGAAACCACATCGCGGCCAATGGATGTACCCATGGCATGAAACTGCGAACTTAAGGTTGACATACTGGCCGATAAAATGGTAAGCATGAAAATGGCTGCAAACCATCCGGGCATAGCGGCTTTGATATATTCGGGTATAATTTTGTCAAGGTCCTTAACTGCATTGATGGCTATTTGTCCCTCGGTTTGCATGAAAAAAATATTTGATACAGCACCTACAGTGAAAATGATGCCGGTGGTTGCCAGAATGAAAACACATCCGATGAGTACTGCACGGTTAAGCTCTTTTGTGCTTTTAACGGTCATAAACCTTACCACCAGTTGAGGCTGGGCTAAAACACCAATTCCAACACCCAAAATAAGTGAGGTTACCAGCGTGTACCACCATGGCGACCCTGCTTTAGGCATGCTCGTCCATCCCATGTGCCCGATTGCCCGTAGTTTATCAGGGACTTCAGAGGCCATTTCTGATAAATGGATGTTGGCTTCGCCAAAGCCCATGCCAATGGTTTTGTAGGTCCAGATAAGAAGGAAAATCATGCTGGCAAACATGATGGTGCCCTGCAGGGCATCGGTGTACATTACGCCGCGCAAGCCGCCTGCAATCACATAAGCTGCAATTACCAGGGCAAAGAGGAATAAGGCTATGTTATAGTCTATCTCGAATATTTTTTCAATAAAAACAGCCCCGCCTTTAAGGACTACTGCTGCGTATAATGGCATTGCAATAAAAATAACGGCACCGGCAAAAACCTGAATGGCTTTACTGTTGTAGCTTTTTCCTAAAAATTCAGGGAAAGTGTGTGCATTCAGTTTGTGTCCGATTCGTCGTGTTTTTCGGCCAAAAAACAGAAAGGCTACAACAACGCCCACAAACATATTTAAAAAAGTGAGCCAAATAAGTCCCATTCCAAAGTTTGCTGCTACACCACCGAATCCAATTATAGCCGATGAAGATATAAATGTTGCACCGTAAGATACCGCCATCACGAAAGGGTGTATCTCGCCCCCGGCCAAAAGATAATCTTTGTCGGTACTCGATTTTTTATATCCCTTAAAGCCAAGGTAAGTTAACGAAATGAGGTAGGCCAGTACAATAAGCCCAAGTACAAAGGTGTTCATAGTTAAGTTGGTTTAGTATTATTTTATTCCATATACAATTTCTTTCGATACCATGGGAATGCCTGCCTCTTCAATCCGGTGGGCTGCATTGTCGATGTCGTGCGTGTCAACCACCAAAAAAGCGGTTTCGCCATCGTTGACTACCCGTGCATAGGCATTCTCAATATTGATATCGAGTGTTTCGAGTTTTTCAAGCATTGAATCGAGACCGCCGGGTTGATCTTCAATTTCAAGGGCGACAATGTGGCGCAATACGCTTGAGTGGCCGTTGTCGTTTAATATTTTGCAGGCTTTTTCCGGATCATGAACAATCAGGCTTAAAATACCCCAGCTTGAATTGGTTGCGCTAAGTGTCATTGCCCTGATATTGATTTTTTCACGCTTGAACAACGATGTTATTCGTCGTAAATAACCCGGCTTGTTCTCCAAAAATGTTGATACCTGGTAAATCATATCGTTTGTTTTAGGTTCGTTAACTTTTTATCCGATTGTCGAAAACTCTCACAGCTTTTCCTGCACTCTTTGGTAACGAATTGTTTTCAACAAGTTTAACTTCTGGTTTTACAAGAATTTCGTCGCGTATATCGTGCGTTATTCGTCGTGCCAGTTTGTTCAATTCTTCAAGGTCACCCTTAAAAGTACCTTTCTTCATTTCAACTTCAACCGAAATTATGTCGTTTTTATTGATCGTTTCGAGCGTGATGCGATAATCGTTGCCTACTTCGGGTATTTTCATTAGCACACCTTCAATTTGCATTGGGAATACATTGCACCCTTTAATGATGAACATATCGTCGCTGCGACCGGTAATGCGGTCAATCATGCGGTGCGTACGGCCACAGGGGCATTTTACCGGGATGAAACGGGTAAGGTCGCGGGTACGGTACCGGATAACGGGCATCGACTGACGGTCGAGCGTGGTCATTACCAGTTCGCCAATTTCGCCATCGGGAACCGGTTCAAGTGTTTGTGGGTTTACAATCTCAGCCACAAAAGCATCTTCCCACACGTGAAGCCCGGTTTGGTGTTCGCATTCGAATGCAACGCCCGGACCGTTCATTTCTGATAGCCCAAATGAATTGAAGGCTTTTACTCCAAACAATTCTTCTATTCGTTTTCGGGTGTCATCGGTATGGGGCTCGGCACCAATAATCATGTGCTTCAGTTGGGTGTCTTTTTTAGGGTCGAGGCCTTCGCTTTCAAAAACTTCGAACAAATAACCCAGATAGCTTGGAATTGCATGCGCGGCCGTTGTGCCGTAATCACGCATCAGCTTTATTTGCCTGATGCTGTTGCCGGCTGCGGCTGGAATGCTTAAAGCCCCAAGTCGTTCAATGCCATACTGAAAACCCAGTCCGCCGGTAAACAATCCGTATCCGCTCATGTTCTGGAATACATCGGTATCGCGTATCCCGGTGCTGTATAGCGAGCGGGCCACCAGGTTTGCCCACGAATCGAGGTCGTGCTGGTTGTGAAAAATTACAGTAGGTGTTCCGGTGGTACCACTTGAGGAGTGCAGTCGTACGCAATCCTTTTTTGGTGTGGCAAGAAGCCCGTACGGGAAGTTGTCCCGCAGGTCCTGTTTTGTGGTAAACGGAAGTTTCTGTATGTCTTCAATGCTTTTTATCGAGTCGGGCGAGATGCCTTTCGATTCGTATAATTTCCTGTAGTGCTCCGATTGCATTGCCCGGGCAATGGTGTTTCTGAGCCGGTCGGCCTGAAGGTCTTCCAGTTTTTTACGGGGTAATGTTTCTAATTCTTCTTCCCAGTATGGTATCATTGGTTCGGGTAAATTTTCGGTTTGCTTTATGGTTTGTTTGGTATGTTGTTATCATTAAAACAT
>JAGYOI010000165.1 GCA_018399395.1 Prolixibacteraceae bacterium | reverse complement strand
CCCGTTGCAAAATGCCAGTTAACAGAAGCGGTCCACCCGCTAAAACTCACAATCTCGGTAAGGCGCAAACGGTGCAACTGATGGTCGAACGACGGGAAATAATCATCGTTGTTAACACCATTGATTTTCTCATACGACTCAGAAAGTGAATACGATACCAGATGTTTGAAAATACCGGTGCGGTACTGCATAAAGAAATCAATGCCCCGGTTGTAATCCTCCCCTTTTAGTTGTTCGTAATTTACAATATCAAGCCCGTTTTGAATTCCCTTCTCGCCCCAGAAAAACGATTTTGAACGGTTACGCTTTGAATAAGCTTCTACATTTAAACTCAAATCAGGATATTCGGCTTTCACACCAAAAACTTCATGGTTGGCATCGAGTATCTGCTCATTATTGCCCGGTATGTACCATATAGGAGAAACATTCCGGTATGAGTCGACCCGGTACGTCATATACATATGCTGCATGTACCTTCCGGCTGAATAGTGGAATTTAAAATGGTTAAATGGTGTTATCTCAATGCCATAGCGTGGCTGTATATTAAAAACAGTGTTTTGTGGATTATAAGTACCACGTGCCCCCACCCTGAACGAAAGCCACTTAAAAGGTTTTAACTGCGCCTGGTAATAGGTGTTGTACATTTGAATGCGGTCGCTTGACGAAATGGAATCGTTAAAGGTTTTGGCGCCTACAATTTTTAATTCATGGTCTTCATACTGATAATCAAGTGCATTGTAATTGAAACCTCCTCCAAATTTGTGTGACAAATACTTCTGTTTCAATTCTGATCGCCAAGCTGCACGAAACTCTTTTACCTGATAATAATCCGAATCGAAAAAAGCTTTAACCGGACGGTCAGCCCATTTCTGCTCCTTACCGTTTTCTGAAACCGTATTGCTTGTCATTGAATTATATCCGGCGGTAAAACTATTCAGCCATCCTTGCTCCGATTGCGTTTTAAGGTTTATGCTGTATCCTGTAGTGCGGCTGTCTTTACTGTTATTCTGATAATATCCGCCATCGGTTGGAAAAGCATAATTTCGAAACTGACGGTCAAAACTATCAAAGAAGTTAAACGACAACTCGGTATGTTCTGAAGGTCGGATATCCAGTTTTACATTGGCATCGGAGTAATTTACCTCAGTTCGGTCAACATCAGCCAAAAAAGGTGTGCCAGCTTCTATCTCTACTGTTTTATTTTCAAGTGCGAAATTATTTATCAGAAATTGAGGCCAGATATCGACAAACGATTTTTTAAACGAAGCCGACAACGAGCTTTTTTCATTAACAGGCACCCCTACATAAATATTGGTATGAAGCATATTGGCCGTAAAATCAACAACCGGGTTTTTGTTATTGCCGGTTTTTCCCGACAAATCAACAATTCCGGCAGTGCGCCCGCCATATTCGGCACCAAAACCACCGCGCGACACAAAAGCTTGTCGAATATATTTTGAATTAAGCACACTCAGGTTGCCCATCAGGTGGCTGGTTTCAATAATCGGAATACCATCAATCAGCACCAGGTTATCGGAGGGTGCCCCACCCCGTATTGATAATCCGGTATCAACCCCTTTCAGATAATTGATACCCGGAATAATGGTAAGTGCATTAACAATATCATTTTGCTCAACACCCGGCACCTCAATGGCATTACGCGGATTATACAGCACCATCTCTGGAACCTCTGACAGTTCGATAATAAACCGGGCAGGAATCATTTTACTGCTCATCAACTCGGTTTTCCGGTTGGGGATAAGCTCAAATTCAAGTAATACATCGTCGGTTATGTGAATAATTGTATCAACAGGACGGTAGCCTACGTGTTGAATTTTAAACCGGTACTTACCTTTAGCATGCAAGGTTTTTGAGAAAAAGCCCATCTCGTTGGTAACCGCATAGTTATTTGAGCCTAAAATAACCTTACACATATTGATTTTTTCTTCGGTATTTTTATCCTGAACCACCCCCCCGATAATAATTTCAGGTATCTGGTTTTGTATAACTTCAACGGTATCTACAACAACCTCTTCTTTCGGTTCGGTTTTGGCAATCCGGGTTTGTTCTATCGCCTTATCAATTTTTTTGTTATCATCAATATAGAACACGTAAGTACCTGCAATGGCACGGTAACTAAGACCGTATTCTTTACTTATAATATCGAGAAAGCTATTTAACGGAATGTCATCAAAATGAAAAGTTACATCAATTTGGGAAAGTAAATCATCGTCGAATGCAAAACGAATGCCCGTATCTTCCGATACATTATTCAGAACACTACTCAGCGGAACATCGGTTACATCAACACGGATTGCCTTTTGTGCGTATACAATAGATGTTACACAAAAAAAAAGCAAAAAAAGGGTTGTCCCCCTTATTATTCGATTAATATGATTTGGCATGGAATGTAATCGTTTTTTCATCATCCGATACGGAATAATCGATTCCCATTGCATAAGATACAATATTTAATCCTGCATTCATCTCGTTTAAATCAACTTTGCCCGAAAACTTACGATCAGTGTCAATGTTTTCGTAGTTCACCTTATAGCCAAAACGCAGGCCAATAAATGACAACAAGTTGTCGAGCCTGATTTTCTCCCAGTGGTATATCCCGTTCAGACGTTCGTATATTGAATCGACATTTGCATCGTGCAACTGTGAAATTTGTTCGTTGCTCACATATAGTCCATCGCCTTCAGACAAACTTATTCGTTTACGCTGCACATCTAAGTTAAGTTCTATACTACCCTCAACACAATCGAACTGCATGTATTCACCAGAATAGGATGAGACATTGAAAACAGTACCCAATACTTTCGCTTTTCCGCCTTCAAATTCAACTATAAACCTGCGCCCTTCTTTCACATCGAATAGCGCTTCGCCTTTAAGGACAACGCTCCGTTCGCCTGTAAAATTGTTATAATGATATTTAAAACTTGAATTTGAGTTGAGATAAACCACGCTGCTATCAGGCAAATAATATTCTTTAACCGAAGCAATCTCCGATTTGATATCGGGCGAATACTTTCCGGTATTGAACATACCCGTATACAAAATGAAGAGAAATACAAATACAGCAGCTATCGAACCTATAATTAAACTAGTTTTACTGAATTTACGTATTTTATGATTTTCGGATTGTTCAATTCTTTTGTCCAGCATTTCCCAGGCTTCTTCTTTCGATCGCCTTTCAGAAATGCTGTACCTATGGGTAAAAGCATCAATATGTTCATTTCGACTTTTCTCCATCAAACCATCAAACTTTATAATCGATGTTTTCGCGTAGCAATTTCAATGCTTTACTTATCTGTTTTTCAACAGCTTTAACACTCACTTTTAAACTATCGGCTATCTCGTGATATTTCATATCATCGATACGGCTCATCAAAAATATTGTTCGGCAATGTTCGGGCAAATTGGAAATCGCTTTTTGAAGTTTAGCATCAAACTCCTTCATCTCCAATACATATTCAGGCGATTCGTTTTCATTTTTGTGATCGAAATTATTGGCAAAACGCAAATCAAGCACCTTCCGCTTATGGGTATTGTAAAATAAATTACGGGCGATTCTGAATAGAAGGGGTTTAATTGTTTCGTCTTTTATCGTATCGCGTATTTCCCATACTTTCATAAAAACATCCTGAACGATATCTTCAGCAATCTCAATATCGCCGGACAAATAAAAAAGGTAGTTTCTGACATATTCATAGTAATTGTCGAAAACACCTTTAAACCAATCTTTTCCTTTTTTTGTTCCAACCATAAATGGCATCACTAATTTAATTCTACAGTGGGGTTTAAACTTTTGTAACACGTAAAAGTAACAGATTTAATTTAACAGCAATCGGGAAAACAAAAATTAATGATGATTTTGGTTGGTAAGCATGACAAAAATCAAAAATATCACCTGTAAAATTGTTAATTTTATCCTCCAGAAATTACAAACCCAAAATACATTTATACGAATGAGAATTAAAACATTATTATTTATTTCAATGACTGTACTAATTGCAGCTTGCAATACCGAAAAAAAGGAAACAGGCAACCCGTTTTTGGCTGAATATGACACGCCATACGGTGTCCCGCCATTCGACCTTATTAAAACTGAGCATTTTGTGCCGGCCTTTAACAAGGGCATCGATGAACACAATGCTGAAATTGAGGCCATCGTTAATAACACTGAAGAGCCAACATTTGAAAACACCGTTGTAGCCCTGGAATACTCAGGACAACTGATTCAGAAAGTATCGGACGTGTTTGGCAACAAAATGGGGGCCGACACAAACGATGAGCTTCAGGAAATTGCAAAGGACATTTATCCGCGCCTTTCGAAGCATTCGGATGAAATTATGCTGAACGAAAAGCTTTTTGAGCGCGTTAAAACTGTTTTCGACAACAAAGAAGCATTAAACCTGAAAGGTGAAGATCTTAAATTACTGGAAGAAACACACAAAGACTTCGTACGCAGTGGTGCCAATTTAGCCGAAGATAAGAAAGAAGAACTGAAAGAAATTAATGGTGAACTCTCATTGCTGTCGCTTCAGTTTGGCGAAAACCTGCTTGCCGAAACCAACAACTACGAATTGGTAATTGATAACAAAGAAGATTTGGTCAGGTGCAG
>JAGYOI010000164.1 GCA_018399395.1 Prolixibacteraceae bacterium | reverse complement strand
TTTATGGCAGTTCGGCATTTTTCATTCTTTCGGCTACGATACAAGTAGCCTTGTGGTTAATGAATAAAAGTAGTATCCAAAAAGCGTATGCCGAATTTGGCAAGCGTTCCCGTGTTTTGAGCAAGTACGGGATGTTGCTTCTTAATATTGAAAAAGCCGGATGGAAAAGCACAGAAGGGGCTGGTTGGGTTGATGCATTGCAGAAAGATGGTAACCCCTCACAGGAAATTGCACATCTCCGTAAAATTGTTTCTGCTTTCGATAACCGGAACAATCTTCTAATGGGCGCCATCCTGAATGTTCTCTTTTTATGGGATGTTGATTGCACGTACCGGCTAATAAAATGGCATTCAAAAAATCGCGACAACTATAAATTATGGGGTAGTGCCATTGCCCATACCGATGCTGTTGTATCCCTGGCAAACCTGGGTTTTAATCATCCGGGGTATACTTTTCCCGAAATTGTTGATTCAAGTTTTGAAATTGAAGCAAAGGGGCTGGGGCATCCGTTGATTTCTCCAGATAAGCGTGTCGACAACGATTTTACCTACGACATAGATACCGGTGTAATGATTATTACCGGGGCTAATATGGCAGGGAAAAGCACTTTTTTGCGAACCCTTGGGGTGAATATGGTGCTGGGGGCATGTGGTGCCCCGGTTTGTGCTTCGTTCTTAAAGTTTAAGCCTGTTGAAGTATTTTCAAATATGCGCACAACCGATTCGCTGATTGATGATGAGTCGTACTTTTTTGCCGAACTCAAAAGAATTAAAGAAATACTCGATGAAATTGAAAAAGGGAAGGAACTTTTTATTATTCTTGATGAAATTTTGAAAGGAACGAATTCTGTTGATAAACTTTCCGGTTCACAACAACTCATCCGTCGCCTGATGGCCGAAAAAGCAAAAGTTGTTATTGCCACACACGATTTAAAATTAACAGAAATGGAGCGTGAATACCCTGATAAATTGCGAAATAAGTGCTTTGAAATAGAAATTATCAACAACGAGATGAAATTTGATTATCTTTTGCGCGACGGGGTTACCTCGGTAATGAATGCAACCTTTCTGATGAAAAAAATGGGCATTATTAAGTCGTTGTAAGTGAGGGCTTAGTGGTTGTTTTGGGGCGTGGTTGTTAATAAGTTCATTCGTCAAAAAATGGTCATTTCGTTATATTTGTGCAAACATCAAAACAAAATATGCAAGAACAGTCAAATTATAATGAAGAATCGATAAAGACGCTCGACTGGCAAGAGCACATTCGTCGCCGTCCGGGGATGTACATCGGTAAATTGGGCGATGGTTCGCAGTCCGACGATGGTATTTATGTGTTGTTGAAAGAGGTTATCGATAATTCCATCGATGAGTTTATGATGGGCAACGGCAGAAAAATTGAAGTGAACGTTTCCGACGAGGAGGTTTCAATTCGCGATTACGGTCGTGGAATTCCACTTGGTAAACTTGCTGATGTAGCTTCAAAAATGAATACCGGTGCCAAGTACGATTCCAAGGTGTTTAAAAAATCGGTAGGACTAAACGGTGTGGGTATTAAGGCTGTGAATGCCCTTTCCGAGTCATTTGTCATTCGTTCAATTCGTGAAGGCGAAGTGAAAGAAATCGAGTTTTCCGAAGGTGTTTTAAAACGCGAAGAAAAGATTCTTCCTACCCAGGAAAATAATGGTACACATGTGGTTTTCAAACCCGACGTTTCTATCTTCAAAACGTATCATTACATCAGCGATTACATAGCATCGATGATGAAAAATTACACCTTCCTGAATGCCGGGCTTACCATTGAATTTAACGGCGAACGTTACCACTCCCGTAACGGGTTGCTCGATTTGTTGCACGAAACCATGGACAGCGACCCGATTTATCCGGTAATTCACCTTAAAGGTGAGGATATTGAAGTTGCCCTTACCCATGGGAACCAATATGGCGAGGATTATTACTCGTTTGTTAACGGGCAGCATACCACGCAGGGCGGAACACACTTGCAGGCTTTCAAAGAAATTGTAGTGAAAACCGTTCGCGATTTTTATAAAAAAGATTTTGATGCTTCCGATATTCGTGCTTCCATTATTGCGGCTGTCAGTATTAAGGTGGAAGAGCCTGTTTTTGAATCGCAAACCAAAACCAAACTGGGTTCTAAAGATATTGCACCCGGCGGACCTTCGGTGCGCAATTTTGTGAGCAGCTTTGTACAAACCGAACTTGATAATTACCTGCATAAAAATCAGGAAACAGCCGAAGTTCTGTTAAGGCGGATTCAGGAATCGGAACGGGAACGTAAAGCCATTTCGGGAATAAAAAAACTGGCCAAACAACGTGCAAAAAAAGCAAGTTTGCACAATAAAAAATTGCGCGATTGCCGTATTCATTTTAACTCGAAGCATGAGCGTAAAAGTGAATCGAGTATTTTTATTACCGAGGGCGATTCGGCCAGTGGCTCAATTACCAAAAGCCGAAATGTAAATACACAGGCGGTATTTAGTTTGAGGGGAAAACCACTCAACTCTTACGGGCTTACAAAAAAAGTGGTGTACGAAAACGAAGAGTTTAACCTGTTGCAGGCTGCACTCAATATTGAAGAAGGATTGGATGATTTGCGATACAACAAGGTAATTATTGCTACCGATGCCGATGTTGACGGGATGCATATCCGTTTGTTGCTGCTGACTTTTTTCTTGCAGTTCTTCCCCGAGCTGATAAAAAAAGGCCACATCTATATTTTTCAAACCCCGCTTTTCCGTGTGCGCAACAAACGGAAAACCTATTACTGTTATTCTGAGGAAGAACGCCTGGCGGCAGTTAAAAAAGTGGGTGCCAATCCCGAAATTACACGCTTTAAGGGTCTTGGAGAAATTTCTCCCGATGAATTCAGTGTGTTTATAGGCCCCGAAATCCGCCTTGAGCCGGTAACCCTCCATAAAGGCGACTCAATTAAAAAGGTTCTTGAATTTTATATGGGTAAGAATACACCCGAACGGCAAGAATTCATTATAGATAACCTATATGTTGAAAAAGATGAAGTGTAATCGTGCAGTATAACTGTTAATGATTAATAACCAGTAGAATGAGTAAAGAAGAAATCAATAATAGCCCCGAAGAAGAAAAGCCATCAGACGAAGGTCAGAATAAAGAAAAGCATGAGCTTGTATATTTAAGCGGAATGTACGAGAACTGGTTTCTCGAGTATGCTTCGTATGTTATTCTCGAACGTGCTGTGCCGTATGTAAACGACGGGTTGAAACCTGTTCAGCGCCGTATTATGCATGCCATGCGCGAAATGGACGACGGACGTTTCAACAAGGTGGCCAATATTATCGGGCAAACCATGCAGTACCACCCTCATGGTGATGCCTCAATTGGCGATGCATTGGTAGGGCTCGGTCAAAAAAACTTATTGGTAGAAACCCAGGGTAACTGGGGGAATATACTTACCGGCGATGGTTCTGCGGCTCCACGTTACATCGAGGCAAGGCTTTCAAAATTCGCGCTTGATGTGGTTTTCAACCCTAAAACCACACAGTGGCAACTGGCTTACGACGGCCGTAAGCGGGAGCCAGTTACACTGCCTGTTAAATTCCCGTTATTGCTGGCGCAAGGCGTTGAAGGTATTGCCGTGGGCTTGTCGGCTAAAATTTTACCGCATAATTTTAATGAACTTATTGATGCAGCTATCCTGTATTTGAAAGGAAAGCCATTCGAAATATATCCCGATTTTCCTACCGGTGGTATGATTGACTGTTCAAAGTACAACGACGGGTTAAGGGGCGGAAATATCAGGGTGCGCTCAAAAATTGAAAAGCTCGACAATAAAACGCTGGTGGTTACCGAGATTCCTTTTGGACGTACCACCTCTTCAATAATAGAATCGATTGTTAAAGCCAACGAAAAAGGAAAAATTAAAGTCAAGAAAATTGATGATAATACAGCCGAAAAGGTTGAGATACTGATCCATCTGGGCAATGGGGTTTCGAGTGACAGGACCATCGATGCCCTGTACGCATTTACCGATTGTGAAATTTCGATTTCGCCCAATGCCTGTATTATCGAGGACGACAAGCCAAATTTTATCGGGGTAAGCGCCATTTTGAGAAAAAATGCCCAGCAAACCGTTGATTTGCTTAAACTCGAGCTCGAAATTAGAAAAGGGGAACTTGAAGAGGCATGGCATTTTGCATCGCTCGAGAAAATATTTATCGAAGAGCGCATTTATAAGGACAAGGGGTTTGAAGAGAGCATCAATATGAACGAAGTTGTTGCACATGTTGATAAGCGGCTTGACCCCTGGAAGCCTAAATTAAAACGCGCAATTACCCGCGATGATATCCTCAAGCTGATGGAGATTAAAATGGCCCGTATCCTTAAATTTAACAAGGATAAAGCCAATGGCCACATTCAGGCTATTGAAGATGAAATTGCCGAGATAATTCACAACATCAACAATATCATACCATTTACCATAGCTTATTATCAGCGGATAAAAAGCAAATATGGCAAGGGGCGCGAACGTAAATCCGAGATCAGGAGTTTTGAAAACATTGAAGCATCAAAAGTTGTTGTTGCCAACGAAAAACTCTATGTCGATTATGAAGAAGTACATTCCCTGATGATCTGTTGGAAG
>JAGYOI010000163.1 GCA_018399395.1 Prolixibacteraceae bacterium | reverse complement strand
CACGGTGAGGCAGCCAGTGTTACCATAGAACCGGTAAGTGCCATTTTCTTCAAAAAATCCCTTCTTGATTGAAATTTATCTTGCATAAATATTTTATAGTTTTTAAACCTGGTGAAATATGCAGGTTTGGTTTATTTCTTTGTTTATTGAATGTTGTAAACAGCCCATTTCTTCACATTGAAATTTTGAACTATTTTGTGATGTTTTTCAGGTGGTGAGGCAATTAGTGCCGTTGATAAAACCTCGGCCACAGCAGCACTGTCTGTCTGCACAGCTGTAATTTTACTGTTGAGCACACGTCCTGATTTTGGATTAAAAATGTGTGCATTTTTTCCTTTCCCTTGATGGGTACTGCTAACTGAAACAGCATCATCCCCCAGTGCCCATATTTCTTCTTTCATTTCTTCACTTTGAAAGCTAAATGGCCAATACTCTCCATGAGGATGATGACCTTTTGTCAGTATAGAACTACCTCCAAAACTGACAAAGGCGTTCTGCACCCCAAAATCATCGAGAATTTTGGAAGCTTTATCCAAAGCCAGACCTTTACCAATACCTCCAAAATCGAGTGATACTGAAGGTTGTAAAAAGCGTATGCTATTGCTGTGTTCGTTTATCTCAATCAACTCTTCAGGTAAAGTGGTTGTTGCGATGAACTCCATAAACTCACCCGATCCTCGTTTTAAAGAAGAATATGCATCTCCTGCAAATATATTAAAATAACCTTTTGTACGATGAAAATCATTAATCCCCTTTTTGATTGCTTCTATAAGATAACGGCTAACAACCGTTTCTGTTGTAAAAGCATTTTTATTAATCCGGCAAACTTCAGCTGCAGGGTCAAACCGATCCAATACACTTTGCACATTTCTTATAGATTTGAATACTTTTTCACTCACATTATATGCTGTTTCCTGATGAATACCCCAAAGGATAATATCCAATGAGGTATTCATTAGAAAAGCATTATTGTGATGGATTTTATCAGAATTTTGGTTCCCATCCTTTTTCATATTCTCTTTCCCACAGTTTCATGGCTTTCCGGCTATTGGTAATGTGGCCGTTTTTTGGGTCACAAGTGAGCATTTCACCGGTGCGTGAAGATATATTTGCCAGATGCCCCAGCAAGGTGCTTGTAGCCCCTTCATCGATAGGTGAACGTAATTTTTCTTTTCCTCTTATCGCTTCTAAGAAATTCTGAACGTGCATGGTTGACATGCTTCCGCCACCTCCTAATTGAGTGCCACCTTCGCTTCCACCAGACTGGTTCTCCTTAACGAGGCTGCCGCTTCGGTCAAAAAGTTTATATCCCCCACGGTCAACCCAAACGCTTCCTTCGGTTCCATAGATAATGGTACCACGACCTCCATCATAAGTACTATAGCCATTCCGGCTTTTTCCATCCCATTTTATAACTTTATTCCCGGGAAAGCGCAAAGTAGCGTCCATGGTATCGTACATGGTCCAGCCATCATCAGCCCAGTGGTATTTGCCGGAATCTACAAATACACTTTCGGGAAATTTAACCTGCAAAGCCCAACGGGCAACATCAAGTTCGTGTACTGCATTATTTCCGGTTTCGGCAGTGCCATAATCCCATCCATACCAATGCCAGTTATAATCCCATGTATTGTGCTCATAAGCTTTTCTGGGGGCAGGTCCCTGCCACATTTCCCAATTCAAGCCTTCAGGAGGAGCTGATTTAGTTGGGTTTATTACACGGCCCCTGTTATTATTATAAAATGCTTTTGCCATGTAAGGGGTGCCTATAACCCCATTGTGTATTTCTTTTATGATTTCGTTGGTTTCAAAAGACGAACGTTGCTGGTTTCCCATTTGAATGACTTTACCATACCGGTCGCGTGATTTAACCAATAACTCACCTTCGTATGGATTGTGGCTACAAGGCTTCTCAACGTAAACGTGCTTGCCTGCTGCATTGGCCAACCAGGTGCCCGGTGCATGCCAATGATCGGGTGTTGCCAAAATCACAGCATCTACATCTTTGTCATCAAGAACCTTAAAAAAGTCCTCCTCTAATTGTGGGGTATAATCGATAACTTTATCAAACCGTTTGGCTGCATTGCTCATCTGGCTCTGCATTACATCGCATAAATATAGTAACCGCACATTGCTTTTCGGATCGGCAACAGGGGGGATATAAGCACCAAGCCTTCGCCCAAGACCAATTATTGCAACATTTATGCGATCGTTTGCACCCAGTATACTGCCATAGCTCAAAGAGCTCATACCCATGCCTGCAAGGGAAAGGCCGGCTGCACCTATGGCTGATTTTTTTATGAATTCCCGTCTGGAATTATTCGTTTTATTTTCCATAATTATAACTCCTTTATTTTAATATTTTTAAACTCAACCTCATTTCCATGATCCTGTAACAAAATGTTACCCTTTTCATATTCTCCAAAATCGGGCCATTTACTATATTTACTGTAGGCCACCAATGCCTTCCACATCTGTGTGTTCCGCTCATATTCCACTACCTTAATACCATTAAGGAAATGCTGTACTTTATCGCCATCTACCACAATTTTAGCCCGGTTCCAGTTTTCGTAACCATTTACATATTTTTCACGCGGAAGGTAAGGGTTAAAGATAAGGCCGTTTGCCCGTATCAGGTCATACAAAGAACCCAAAGTACGGTTCCCGTTGACACCCATTTTGGCATCGGGGTGATGACGGTCGTCGAGAATCTGGAATTCACAACCAATAGAAGAACCCTCACCTTTATTCAATTCTGTATCTACAAAATACTTTATACCGCTGTTGGCACCTTTAGTGATGCTGAAATCTACAACGAGTATGAAGCTTTTGTATTGCTTTTTGGTTACAATATCTCCTCCGTTGGCAGACTCGCCACCATCTGAGTCATGCACTTTTAAAATGCCATCATTGATACTCCAGCCTTTTTCTGGAAAATGGTCAAGCTTTGCACCTTTCCACCCTTTTGTTGTTTTTCCGTCCCACAAGAGTTCCCAGCCCTGGTATTTTTCTCTTTCAGTGAGTTGGTTTTTAAGAAAACTAACTTCCGGGGCTTCCATTCCTTTGTAAGCGTCGAAATCTGCTGCTTCTATTTCCCTTATCCTGATATTTTTCCATTTTATTTTTTTGCCTGCAAGTGAGGTCTTATTCCCTATACCATGCACTTGAAGACCAATAAACCCGGTTTCTGTTTTTTCTTCAACCAGATTGGCTGCAGGAATTCCATTTACCCATGTCATAATATGGTTATTGAAAGCTACAACTTTAAAAGTGTTCCATTCCCCTTTTTTAAAGGCTTTTTTGGCCGGAGGATTGTAATCTAACGGATAGCGCCAGCCTTTGCGGGCTTCGTCATATAAACCGCCAGCCCATCCGCGCCGGGTATCTTCACATTCTACCTGTAAGCCATGAACTCGACCGTTTTTATAGTCTTCATTGCTATGGCTCCGAATCTGAACACCCGAATTGAGGCCTTCGTCCATCTTCATTTCGTACTCTAAAATAAAGTTGGTATAGGCTGTTTCAGTCGCAAGAAAAGTATTGGGCGATTTAGTTACAGAGGTACCTTCGATAGCACCATTTTTTACTTCATAAGTAGCATCTCCGTTTAAAACTTCCCAGCCACCAAGGTCACGGCCATTAAACAACTCTTTCCAGTCGTTTTGGGCTTGCAGCCCATTAACTGATAAAATCAGAATTACAAATAAAAGATTAATGCATTTTTTCATAGTTATTCATTTTAATATTATTTTGTGATGGCAAGTTAAGGATTCTTATATTTGGCAGGCAGATGTTTTTGTGTCAAAACCAGATGAATTTGATTCATCGCTCTAATATTCTTAAAAATGAGAATACTTTTTAGTTTTATAATATTGTTTTTTCTGGTTGGAACAGGTGCCGCTCAAACGCCCCGGTTTGACCACTTTGATATATCAACTGGTTTGTCGCAAAACAACATTAACGGACTTGTTATCGATGACAAAGGAAATATATGGGCTGGAACACTTGATGGCCTGAACAAATATAACGGATATGAATTCGAGGTTTTCAAGCCTTTATCACAGGAAAAGGGTGGAATATCCGGAAATCATCTCATTTCAATGGGCAAAGGCCTTAACGGGGACATTTGGATTACCACGCGCGATGGGGTGCTTAATCAGTATCAGGCATCTTTGCAGAAATTTCGAAATTTTGACAGTGAAATATTCAGTGATCAAGGTATTATTCCTGAAAATAATATTGTTCAATATAACGACTCGTTACTTTGGTTCAGCCAGGATGATAAAGCAGGAGTTTTAAATATAAACGACGAAAATTGCCAGACTTATGATGCCCCGGGGTATATACATGGAATTTGCATCAAAAATGATTCGATTTTAATTTATGGTGAATTTGGTATCTCTTACTGGAAACCCGGTTCTAATGATCTTTCTTTAATAGTAGCTAAAGAAAAGATTTCTTCAACGCCGTGTTATTTTATTCAAAGAGATAGAGATAAGTGGCTAAGCGTAAGCAAAAATGGTATTTATGATAACAAAAATAATTTTGAATCATCAGTGCGTTTGTTTTCTTTCAATGAAGTAGACCTTGCGGGCATCAATCTTTCCGGCTTAACCAGTTTTGCGGTTTCTAACAACAATTACT
>JAGYOI010000162.1 GCA_018399395.1 Prolixibacteraceae bacterium | reverse complement strand
TGAAACAAATTTACTTGAATTAGAACACCATTCTGCTTATCAGGAGATAGTGCCTGGTGAAAAAATCACCTTAACGGAAACATGGACATTGAAATGACTATCGGCGGATGAGAAAATTTATCGGATATTTTAAAGATTTTCATGCTGGTTATTTTCAAAAATCACTTTATCTTTTTACAGCACTGTTTATTGCTTTTTTGATAGTGATAAACTACACTTTTGATATTGAAGATTCCTTTATCGATAGTTTTTATGGTGAACCGGTTCGCATACTGCTTTTTCTATTATACCATGGTATTGCCTATTACGGGGTATTGCTGATTATTTATTTACACGATAAAGATAGTGGTGTTTTTAGTCGCAAGTTTTGGGTGAAAAGCTTGTTGGGCTTATTGATTTTATCGGTCGACCGATCAGTTTTCCCCTATGTGGCAAAAATTTTAATTGATGGGGTAGATCCCATGACGTATCGTTTTTATTTCAAAACATTGTTTAACCTTTATGGTGTTATTACCATCGTCTTTGCCTTATTTATTGTATGGTTGATATACGACAGGGCAGAAAAGGACGGGTTTTATGGTTTGCGATTCAGCAGTGTGGGGATAAAAGCATACCTTGTATTGCTTTTGATAATGATACCCATCCTTTATTTTTCAACCTATATGCCCGATATCCTGGATTATTATCCTACATACAAACGTGCCGGGGGCGTTCGTTTTTCTACATTCTACGATATTAGCGAAAATTGGGCTAAATTGATTTACGAGTCGGCTTACTTATTTGATTTTGTAAATACCGAGATACTTTTCAGGGGGTTTTTGGTTATCGGTTTGTCTAAGTTGTTGGGTAAAAACGTAGTGTTGCCTATGGCTGCAACCTATGCGGTTCTTCATTTTGGTAAGCCAATAGGAGAGACGGTCAGTTCGGTGTTCGGGGGGTACATTTTGGGAATAATTGCTTTGTATAGCCGGAATATTTGGGGAGGAATCTTTATACATGGTGGTATTGCCTTTTTTATGGAAGTTTTTGCATTTTGGAGGCAATAAAAAAAGGTTGTCCGTAAGAAACAGACAACCTTTGTATATCATTAAAATGGTAAATCATCATTCGATGGGGCATCATCGGGTTCGGGTGGTGGTGGAATATCCTCAGGAGAATAACCCGGAGTATCAGTTCCCCCCTCGTTAAGTTTGTTGATGCGCCATGCGTTTACATTGTGGAACCAGCGGCCATTAAATTCGCGCGATTCAAGGTTAAAAGCCACGGCTACTTCATCGCCGGAATTAAAACCATTTAATAATGAAATTTTATCTCCAAACAATGTAAAACATATTTTTTTAGGAAACTGGTCGTCAGTTTCTATTACAAATTCCTGTTTTTGCCATTCTCGTCCGGCTTTACTGGTACCCGACTGTACTGGCAAAACATCGGTTATCTTACCGTTAATTTCCAAACTCATAAATGTGGTTTACTCGTTAACAATATCTAATAATTCAACTTCAAATATCAGAGCACTGTTTGGTTCAATCGCTCCCTGGGCACCGCGCTCGCCGTAAGCCAATTCTGAAGGAATGTAAAATTTGTATTTCGAACCAACAGACATCAGTTGTATACCTTCAGTCCAACCTTTTATTACACCATTAAGTGGAAATTCAGTAGGTTCGCCACGCTCAACCGAACTGTCAAATACTTCACCATCAATTGTTGTTCCGTGGTAATGAACCCTTACCTTGTCTTCGGCTGTAGGTTTTGGGCCGTTTCCTTCTTCAATAACTTCATATTGCAACCCGCTGTCAGTCATTTTCACTTCTTCACGTTTTGCATTTTCCATGAGAAACTCCTGACTTTTTTTCAGGTTTTCAGAACCTTGTTTTGCACTTTCTTTTTCAAGATATGTTCTTATCGCCATGTTGCTCTCCTGTGGCCCTTCAAACAAATCATTTTCTGTGTCGTTGTATACATCCTGTAAGGCTTGGCCTATAATGGCGGGGTCAAGATCCGGAAATTGATCTATCAGGCTGTTTCCCATTGAATTACCAAGAGCATAGGCTATCGTATCAGCTTCTGATTCAATTTTCAGGTTACTTGATGACTTTTCTGATCCACTGTTGCAGGAATATAAACCGATTGTAAATATTGCCGCAAGAATTAATACAAAATAATTACTTTTCATTGTTCTTTATTTTTAAGATTTCCAATAATTCACTTTAATAATGTATGTTGAGATGCGAAAATAATCAAAAATGAGTAATCTGAAAGGTTATACTTGTTATTTAATTACTCTTAACATTTCCCTTTTTCCCGGAGGTCCAGGAATTCGCTCTGCCACGAACCCAACCTGTTCAAGATTGCGACGAACTGCTCCCTGTACGCAATATGTAACCAAAATTGCCCCTGATACTGCATGTTGATATATTTTTTCAAATATTGATTTATCCCACATGCCAGCTTGCTTGTTGGGTGCGAATGCATCGTAATAAATAAGGTCGAAAAATGGTAATGGGGTAAGTTCGTAATCTTTGATGTCAGCCTTTATTTTTGTTAGTTTGAAATGTGATGTGAGTTTTATTGTTTCACCCCAATTCCGATCATGCATAGCGTGAAATGTGGGTGTACAATCAAAACCAGTGAGTTCCGGGTAGTTCAGTCCTGAGTATTCTTCTTTTGATAAAGGATATTTTTCAACACCGTAGTAATTGATGTTTTGTTGCGTTTTGTCAGATTCGATCATGGATAACAAAGCATTTAGCCCCGTACCGAACCCTACTTCCAGAATATTTATATCGTTTTTCTTTATTTGATTGAACCCTGCCTTTATAAAAATATGCGTCGACTCTTGTATGGCACCATGTGTAGAGTGATAGTGTTCGTCTATCTCTGGAAGGTAAAAGGTATGTGAGCCATCTTCTGTTGTTGCTTTTTTGCGTAGCATGAAATGAATTTTTTCAAAAAAAATTATCCGTTAATTTGTTTTATGACTTGATTTTCATACGATCTTGACACAGGGATGATTTCTTGTTGTTCGCTGTTTATGATTATTTGATAGCCTTTTTTTGCTTTTTTGAGCATCTTCACGTTTTTAATGTTAATTGAATATTTTCGGTGACAGCGGATTATGGGGTAGTCTTTTAATTCATTCTCGAAGTTTTTTAAGCTGTTTCTAACCATATAGGTTTTGAGCTTATTTTTATTAGTGTATTGAATATTTACATAATTGTCGTTTGCTTCGAGATAAAGTAAATCGGAACATTTTATAGTTACCCTTAAGTTGCCTTTCTCATCTTTAAAGGGGATGAAAAGTTCCGATGGGTCTTTAAATTGACCTACAACTTGTTCAAATTTCTTTTTGATATCACTCCATGCAAAAAACAGGATAGTTACGGTATAAGGGATAAGCAATATCAATGATGTGTTTTGAACGGCATTAATAAAAAGGAACAGGGGTGAACGCTGATCTTTTAAGATAACAATCTCAAAGAGCGTGTAAAAAAGCCCCATTGCAATAATTTCGGCAACGATAAACCAA
The DNA here is from genome assembly GCA_018399395.1 of Prolixibacteraceae bacterium. Taxonomy (GTDB): domain Bacteria; phylum Bacteroidota; class Bacteroidia; order Bacteroidales; family Prolixibacteraceae; genus Roseimarinus. Next base: position 1,139 of record JAGYOI010000162.1, on the reverse strand, counting down.
ATATATGTAGCAAGTGTGATTTCCTGAGTCCTTTTTGTATATAGCAATAACATACGGCTTAGTATGATCACAATCATCCCGGTAAGAACAACAACTGCCGAGGCTACAATAAGTTGCCAATGTTTTACTTCTGTATACCAATTTTCATATCCAAAAGGACGATAGATTGTTATGAAAACAAATGCAAATACCGTAGTAAAAGCAATTTGTATTATCGTGTTCTTTCGGGTTGTTAAGTAATCGGGTAATATTTGGTTAAATACCATTTCGTTAATTTTTAATGAAAATAGCATGATATATAAAACAAAAATAAGTCTTTCAAATGGATTTACAGGAGTGAACTGGCAATCATTTTCACCCCTAAATGTTAATTTTGGCCACATGATTTGTACGTTTCGCCACAATGACCGACTGCACACTACATATTTTTTTATTTGTGGATAATTTACTTTTCATTTGTTTAAAGTTCCGGTTAGCATAGTGTTTTCAACCTTTTTGTGGTGAAATTTTTATGCATTTATCGGGACAACAGAAATTTTTAATAAAATTTCCATAACCAATCCAGATTTTCCAGAAACCTCCGGCAATTTCCATGTCGGAGGTTTTGTTTTAAAAGCATCAGCAAAAACAACCTCGCTTATTTAAATTACTGTTTTTTTTGAATGTGTTATTTGGTATAAATACATACTGATGCTGTGAGCTATAATTTTTCCACCCCATATGCTATTAGCTTACCACATCATTTTTTTTGCTTACCCCAAAATGCTTGTCATTACTACATTTTTAAAGATGGTATTCCGATGCTTATTAGATTTGTTCTGAATAAAAACTCAATACACAATGACCGAAGTGACAAAAGCATTTAATAAGCTTAAAGAATTATTTGTTGATCATGGAGAAATCATAAATCAGTTAGGCTCGATAAGCATAAAAGAGTATGAGTTTGACTCTGAATGTATTTTGCAGCCCGATATACATGATATCAATAATGGTGATCTTTATTATCATGAAATGATTGGAAAAAGCTTTAGTGAGAATCAGTATTTTAGTTATCCTGTTTTTTATCCTACTGCTGAAAAAAAATATTCAAACGGTATATTTTTATTTCATGGATTGAATGAAAAAAGCTGGGATAAATC
>JAGYOI010000161.1 GCA_018399395.1 Prolixibacteraceae bacterium | reverse complement strand
CCATGCAAATTGCCAACTCCATTTGGTACCGCGACACCTACCACGTTGAGCAAAGTTTTCTGGATGTGAACCACACTTTTTACGATGCCGAGGTAAACGAAGCCGACTTCGATGCCCCCGAAACCCTCGATAATATTAATAACTGGGTTAACGATAAAACCAACGGCAAAATTCAAAAGATTATTGACGATATCCCCGCCGAGATGGTGATGTACCTGATCAATGCCATTTATTTTAAAGGAACATGGGCGAAAGAGTTTAACCCCGAGAGCACTCAATCAATGGCTTTTAATCTTTCCGATGATGGATTTAAAGCGGTTGACATGATGGGGCGTGTTGATACGCTCGACTATCAGAAAAACGATACATTTTCAGCCATCAGGATGCCGTATGGCAAGGGTAATTTTAGTATGACCATATTTTTACCAAACAATAATAAATCGGTTGATGATGTGGCCGCTTCTTTTACTCCTGAAAACTGGAATAATTGGCAGGGAAATTTTTCTGAGACTCAAAATGTAGATATCCGCTTACCAAAATTTAAAGTGGAATACGAAAAAACCCTTAACGATATTTTAAAAACGATGGGCATGAACCTGTCCTTTACGCCACAGGCCGATTTTAGCAGCATCAACCCGGCCCGCGATTTGTTTATCAGCTTTGTAAAACACAAAACCTTTATCGAAGTAAATGAAGAAGGCACCGAAGCAGCTGCTGTTACCATAATTGGATTTGAAGTTACAGCGGTTGACCCGAATGAACCCGAAACAATTTATTTTCACTGTACCAAACCATTTCTGTATGCCATTACCGAAAAAGATACCGGTGCGATATTGTTTATGGGGAAAATTGGTAATCCGGCACTGGAATGATTATGATAATAGTACAGTGCAACTTGGGATTATGAAGGTAAAAAAAGGTTGTTATTGTATAGTTTGTTTTGTATGTTTACAGAAATAAAATCCAGATTTTGATTCGAATGTTTGCATAGCCATAGGAGGGGTTTGTAAAACTTACCAGCGCGTTGAACTTACATCGAGCAAATGAGGAATAGTAGCGTGCTCGTTATAATAAATATCAACAATGTAAAATTTTTAAAAAATGAAACGAATCCCTCTTATTACCCTGGCAATTCTATTGCTTTTTTTTGCTTGCGATAAAGACGATTCCATTCTTGTTGAAGAACCGAAGAGTTATTCAGTAACAGGCAAAGTGCAAAAAGGCCCTTTTGTACAGGGTTCTTCAATTACTATAAATGAATTGAACCAAACGTTGGCTCAAACAGGTAAAACATTCACCACATTAACCAACTCCGATGCTGGCAATTTTTCCATCGATAATATGGAATTGAATTCAAGCATGGTGCAAATAACAGCCACAGGCTACAGCTTTTGCGAAATTTATGGTGAACCACTCACAGGAACAATTACCTTGCAAGCTCTTGCCGATTTAAGTGTTAGCGACACCGTAAATGTAAATGTGATAACCCACCTGTGTAAAGGCAGGCTTGAAACACTTATGGCCAATGGTAGCTCATTTGTAGCGGCACGCGATAGCGCAATGTCCGAAATTTCCAGTTTTATGGGAGATGATGAAACTCTTGCTTGTAATCCCTGTGACCTGGATATTTCCAAGAATTCGGATGACAATGCCATGCTTCTTGCTTTTTCATTAATGCTTCAACGCTTTACCTATTTAGGTTATGAGCGGCCACAGTTAAGTGCAGAAGTAAGCGAATTGCTTTCAAAGCTATCGGAAGACTTTAAACTGGACGGTGAAATTAATGATCAGAGCTTAATCGATACGCTGATTTATAATATATCACAACTTAACCTGCGGGATGTTCGGCGCAATGTTGAGAACAAGTACATTGATTTGGAGGGTGAAGCTTCCATCCCTGAATTTGAAAAAAACATCATATCATTCCAGAGAAAACATTCCAACGGTTTGTGTACTTTTATTGAATACCCCGAAATGGCTTCTCCAAAACCCGAATGGGCTCCTGAAGCTAAAATCCCAAACCTGTTGGCTATTACCGATTCTGTAATTGATATAAATCAAGTCTATTCTTTGGCCGCAATCATTCCACTTGATGCTACATTAACAATAAAATTCATCAATACAGGAAAAACTGTTTATTCACTTGACTATCCTCAGGGCTGGGAAAGCAACAATGATTTCCCCAATGGCTTTACTCTAACTGCTCAAAAGCAAAATACCTTGATAAGTACAATGATTGAATTTTATGAAGATGAAGGAGAGGCAACAATTGAGTACTATGAAAATGGTGATGTTTTAACGCATAGTAAGAAAATTAGATGGGTGCATAAATAATACAAAAAGCTATGCTCATCTGAGAGGTAAATACCGGTGAAATAATATTAATAGTGGAAGAATAATGGTTTAACTTCGCTCAAATTCAGGTTTCAGGTTTCAAGTTTGTGAAGCCTACAAACTAATGACCAATATACTAATGACCAATTAACTAAATAGTCCTCTAATCCCTTGCTATATCCAAAATGCTGCAAAAGAGATTGCCTTCGGAAGCCCTTTTTTGCATTGGTACCAACATGTCTGTCCACCGATTTTCACTGATTTACACAGAGACAATAAACATTGATAATCTGTGCCAATCTGTGTTAATCTGTGGACAAATACTTTTGACGCACGTCAAATTAACCAACCCCAGCGGGATTGCATGTCTGAACTTTTTATAAAGAAGTGGCATAAGAAATACAGGAAAATACGTTGTAAAACTTGATATGCAACAGCATAAAAGCTAAATTGTATGTTTAAATAAACAGGCTAATCTATGAGCGAACTAATTAATAACTCCGATTACCGCAAGCAGGTACTTAAAGAGCTTATTCTGAAATTACACATGGGCACCGACCCGCACCAGGTGAAAAATGAGTTACGCGAAACATTGAAGAGCATTCCTTATGGCGAAGTGGTTGAGGTAGAGCAGGAGTTGATTGCCGAAGGCCTGCCAGAAGAGGAAGTGCTCGAGCTTTGCGATGTGCACGGCGAAGTACTTGATGGTAGTATCGACCAAAGCGGCTCGCAGTCTATACCCGAAGGTCACCCGGTTGATGTGTTTGTTCAGGAAAATAAAGCACTGGACAAAGTGGTAGAAAAAACATTTGGTTTGCTCCGTTCGCTCGACATGGTTGATGAGGAGGATTTTCAAGAACGTGTTTTCTTGTTACAGGGTTGTTTCAACGAACTGATGGACGTTGACAAACATTACCAGCGTAAGGAATACCTGGTTTTTCCATACCTCGAAAAGCATGAAATTACCGGGCTGCCAAAAGTGATGTGGGGCAAGCACGACGAGATTCGCGACCACCTGAAAGGGTGTTTGGAAATATTGCACAACAAAAAACTGAAGAAGCCTGACCTTGAAGAATCGCTCGAATTGATTTTCTACCCTGTCCTGAAAGAGATTTCGGATATGGTGAAAAAAGAGGAAGATATTTTGTTCCCAATGGCCATGGATACCCTTACCGAGGAAGATTGGTGGAACATTCACCAGCAAACCCTCGAAATTGGCTTTACACTGTACGACCCGCAAACCGACTGGAAACCCGAAAGTTTTGAAAACATGTAGTATGCGGATTCCGAAGGAAAAGGCTTAACCACCGAAGGGAACCTGCAATCTTATCGTACGATAAATAACGCAACAACATGGAACAATTGATAATTACACCGAAAACCAAAATTTCGGATTTACTGGATGCCTATCTAAATATCTTTGTTGGTGTCACTATGATTTTTCGTTATAACAGAACTTGTTTATGTTAATTGTTTTGTAATGTATTTGTAATAACTTTGTTTTTTGTGATTGATTTTTTGCTGTTTTTTAAGATCTTCATAGCAAGCAAATAGGAATAAAAATGCACCAGTTAACAAAAAGAGTAAAATACATTATACTACTATTGTTGCTTTTTAGCTCATGTAAGGAAGACATTGTTGATATTCCGCCTATTAAGGTTGAAAGCCAGGTTACCCATGTTTCGGTTTATAATGGAGCCGATGGGGCTATTGATATTTTTGTTTCCGGAGGCGTTAAACCTTATCAGTACCAATGGTCAAATGGTGTCACATCGCAGGATCTTGATAGTATTGCTGCGGGTGAATACCGGCTAAAGATAAACGATAAATCGGGTACTGAACACCGTGATACTTTCGTGGTTTTGCAGCCTTTACCCGATGAGCTTGTGATAAAAAAAGAGGTAAAACATGCAACCGCATATAGTTTAAGCGATGGAAGTATAAATATTCATGCTTCCGGTGGTTTACCCCCGTATGATTATAATTGGTCGAACGGGGAGACAACGGCTAATTTGGATCAGTTGGAAGCAGGGATTTATATTTTAACGCTTACGGATGCTATTGACTCTACTTTGATCGATACAACTGTAATTACCCAGCCCGATCCACAACCCATGCAATTAACGCTTAATGCAACCAATGTAAATAGTTATGGTCAGTCAGACGGGGCGATTTCTTCGAATGTGAGTGGCGGATTGCCGCCATACACCTATCAGTGGTCAAATGGAAGTACAACACCTGATATTGACCAAATAGCTGCGGGTACTTACCGCCTGGTGGTGAGCGATCAATTAGGCACCGAACTTTCCGATAGCGTAACCATTACGGAACCGGAACCAG
>JAGYOI010000160.1 GCA_018399395.1 Prolixibacteraceae bacterium | reverse complement strand
AACGTATAAGATTAACTGAAACCGACCCAATACGACGAGTTGCAAACTGAAAACTCATTGCCGTGGCTGTCCAGCATACAGCTGTTGCTAATCCGGCCAGTTCTCCCGTGTATTCCATCTTATAGCAAGGTTTTACTTATCGGAACCGGAATTTTTATTTCGGAAATGTGCGAGTAATATGAGCCCCAGGCCAATCATAACAAAAGGGATACTGAGCCATTGCCCCATATTTAAGCTCATGTTAGCTTCAAATGCCTCTTGATTTTCTTTTACAAATTCAATAAAAAATCGTGCAGCAAAAACCATCACGAAGAAAATGCCGGTTAACATACCGGTTTTCGATTTTATATCGGTTTTCCAGTATAGCTTCCGTAAAAGGAGAAAGGTAATTAAATAGGCTCCTGCTTCATAAAGTTGTGTGGGGTGTTTAGCTACTGTTTCACCATTCCGTTCAAAAATAAACCCCCAGGGCAGTGAGGTTTGGACACCATAAATTTCTGAGTTAAACAAATTCCCCAATCGAATAAACATAGCAGCCAATGCAGTTGGAACAACAACACGGTCGACAGTCCACAACACATTCTTTTTGGTTATCAGTTTTGAATGAATCAACAAGGCTGTAAAAACCCCTATCGCGCCTCCATGACTTGCTAATCCACCTTTCCAAACCATTAAAATTTCAGCTGGATGTTGCGAATAATACTCCCAACCATAAAAGAAAACATGGCCCAACCTTGCTCCCAGGATGGTGCCAATAACTATGTACATAAGAAGACTGTCGAGCCATTTCAGGTTCTCTTTCTCATGTTTAAACATTTTTTCAACAATGTTGTAGCCCAGAATAAAACTGATGGCAAACATTAGTCCATACCAACGCACAGACAATGGCCCGAGGCTAAAAAGTTCAGGATTGACATCCCAATGAATAAAGCTTAAAAAATCCATATTCCTTATATATTATTATTCAGGGTTACCTGCCCCGTGGCAATTTTTATATTTTTTACCGCTTCCACAAGGGCACGGATCATTACGTCCAACTTTTTTCTCAACACGTACCGGTTGGGCCTTTCTCGGCTGTCCCCTATCCTGTCCCCCTCGTCCGGGTTGCTCAAGACCTTGTCTTCCGGTTTGCATACGGCTCATATCAGTACGTTTGCGCTCTTCAGCTTCCTGTACCTCTGATGGGTCAGAGATTGGTATATGACCTTTAGCGAGTATCGAAACCACCTTACGGTTAACATTGTTAATCATGTCCTTAAACAATTGGAACGATTCAAGCTTGTAAATCAGCAAGGGGTCTTTCTGCTCGTAGGCAGCATTCTGAACCGATTGCCGCAGGTCGTCCATTTCGCGGAGCTGTTCCTTCCATGCTTCATCGATTGTAGCCAGCATAATTTGTTTTTCGAACGATTTGGCTACTTCTTTTCCTTTGTTGTTATAGGCTTTTTCGAGATTTGTTACTACCTGGTACATGCGCTTTCCATCGGTAAATGGGACCACAATATTCTTGTACTGGTGCGAACGTTCTTCGTATACCTTCTTAATAACCGGGAAAGCCTGTTTTGAAACAATCTCTTTCTTTCGAATATAGCCATCGAGCATTGCACGATAAACCTTTTCAATTAAGTCGTCTGCCTTTACACTTCTAAATTCTTCTTCGTTAACGGGAGTGTCAATTGAGGCTGTGCGCATCAGCTCTATCCTGAATTGTTCAAAATCGCCATCCTGATACGCTTCAACCAGTTCTTCAACCGAATCGTACATGTTGTTCATGATATCAACCTCGACACGGTCGCCAAACAATGCATGCCTGCGTCGCTTGTAAACCACTTCACGCTGTGAGTTCATCACATCGTCATACTCCAAAAGCTTCTTACGTATCCCAAAGTTGTTTTCCTCAACTTTTTTCTGTGCACGCTCAATGGACTTCGAGATCATTGAATGCTGAATCACTTCACCTTCTTTCAACCCCATGCTGTCCATCACCTTGGTGATACGCTCTGTACCGAACAAACGCATCAGGTCGTCTTCGAGCGATACGAAGAACTGAGACGACCCCGGGTCACCCTGACGACCGGCACGACCACGCAACTGACGGTCGACCCGCCGTGAATCGTGGCGTTCAGAGCCAATAATGGCCAAACCACCGGCTTTTTTCACTTCGGCCGACAATTTGATATCGGTACCACGGCCTGCCATATTGGTTGCAATGGTAACCATGCCTTCGTGCCCGGCCTCGGCAACAATCTCAGCCTCACGCTGGTGCAACTTAGCATTCAGCACGTTATGCCTCATGCCCTTCATTTTGAGCATACGGCTCAACAGCTCGGAGATATCAACCGATGTGGTACCCAACAACACGGGGCGGCCTTGTTTATGCAATTCAACCACCTCGTCGATAATGGCATTATATTTTTCACGCTTTGTTTTGTAAACCAAATCTTCTTTGTCGTCGCGGACAATTGGGCGGTTGGTTGGTATAACCACAACATCAAGTTTGTAAATATCCCAAAACTCGCCTGCTTCTGTTTCGGCAGTACCGGTCATACCCGATAGCTTGTGGTACATCCTGAAATAGTTCTGCAGGGTAACCGTTGCAAATGTTTGGGTTGCCGCTTCAACTTTTACACGTTCTTTAGCCTCGATGGCCTGGTGCAGGCCGTCGGAGTATCTACGGCCTTCCATAATACGTCCGGTTTGTTCATCAACAATTTTCACTTTATTGTCGATCACCACATACTCATCATCTTTCTCAAATAAGGTGTAAGCTTTCAGCAACTGGTTCAAAGTATGTACCCGTTCGGTTTTTACACTGTAATTCTGAAGAATTTCATCCTTTTTGGCTACGCGTTCCTCATCTGACAAACTAGTATCATTTTCAATTTGCGCCATTTCGCCACCCATATCGGGCATTACGAAAAATTCAGAATCGTCAACATCTCCGGTGATCAAATCATGACCTTTATCGGTTAACTCAATTGAATTATGTTGCTCTTCTATAACAAAATAAAGCGGATCAGTTACAATATGCATATTTTTATTGTTATCCTGCATATAGAAATTTTCCGCTTTTGTCATTTGAGATTTTATGCCTTCTTCGCTAAGGAATTTGATGAGGGCACTGTTTTTGGGTAAGCCTTTATGGGCACGCAACAACAACAAAGCACCTTCTTCAAGTTCTTTTTTTGTTGCCCCTTCTTTATTAAGTAAGCGCTTGGCATCGGCAAGTATCTGGGTCACCAGTTTACGCTGTGCCGCTACCAGTTTTTCAACTTTCGGACGATACTCCATAAAAAGCTCATCGGTAGAAGCCTGGGGGACCGGCCCCGAAATAATCAAGGGGGTACGGGCATCATCAATCAATACCGAGTCAACCTCATCGACAATAGCATAGTGATGCTTGCGCTGCACCAGGTCCTCGGGACTAATTGACATATTATCGCGTAGATAATCGAAACCAAATTCGTTATTGGTACCAAAGGTAATATCGGCATTATATGCCTTGCGCCTATCTTCAGAATTGGGCTTATGCTTATCGATACAGTCGACCGACAAACCATGAAACTGGTAAATAGGCCCCATCCATTCTGAGTCACGACGGGCCAGGTAATCGTTAACCGTTACCAGATGTACCCCTTTGCCGGTAAGGGCATTAAGAAAAACAGGCAGGGTTGCCACCAATGTTTTACCTTCACCGGTTGCCATCTCGGCAATTTTACCTTCATGTAGTACTACACCACCAATGAGCTGTACATCGTAATGCACCATGTCCCATGTTATCTTGTTTCCGCCTGCCATCCAGGTATTGCTCCATATTGCATTGTCGCCATCAATGGACACATTATCATACCCGGCAGCCATTTCACGGTCGAAATCAGAAGCTTTTACGGTTATATTATCATTTTCTTTAAAACGTTTTGCTGTTTCTTTAACAACAGCAAAAGCCCGGGGTAAAACATTTTTAAGAACCTCTTCGATTTTTTCATCAATGGTTTCGGTAAGCTTGTCTATACGGTCATATATTTTTTCGCTTTCTTCAATTTCGGCATCCTCAGCTTTGCCTTTCAAATCGGCGATTTCATCCTCTTCAGCTTTTATATAATCGTTAATATCTTTTCTGATCGCCTGTGTTTCTGCCCTTAATTCATCATTTGAAAGGTTTGTTACCCTTTCGTATTCCTTTTTGACAGCTTCTACAACAGGCATAATTTCTTTTATATCCCTGTCGGATTTTGTTCCAAATAAATTGCTTAGAAATTGTGTAATTCCCATATTCTTGTTGTATTGTTTTAAAAATTGAATAAGATCATAATATACATCACCGACTCAAAACTGAGCCTGATGTATGTATCTTATTTTACCAAACACAAAAGTAATTTAATTGTGGAAGTAATGAAACAGGAAGCAAGGGAAATTAATGTTAACAAGATCCGTTGGTTAAAACCAACGGCAATTCATATGCTGCGGATAAGTTTCTTTCCCTGTTCTGGCTTTTGAAAAGCTTCGATAAAAAAAAATATTTTTGAACTTATAGCAATGACAACATCGAAGTTATCATATGAATTGTATAAGTAACTCTAAATCCACTGGTTAGAGGCAACGGAGCATGCTCCGTTGTTGTTGCCTTAGAGTGGAGATAGCCCAGTGGAGCATGCTCCTCTGGAGAACTTCTGGCGCACCCACCCCGCTATACAGA